>WUAJ01000072.1 GCA_009827215.1 Phycisphaeraceae bacterium | reverse complement strand
CCAAGGGGTTGGGAGAGCTGACTTACTCCGAGCATTGAACAGCTGCTGCATCGTGTCAAGGATCGAATCGAAGCGATCTGTGCCTGTCATCGACTTATACACGCTTGGGGTGTTCGCGAGGACATCGACGCTCAGCACATCCATTCCGGCGTTGACGATCGATTGTGGATCAAGATCCGAACTCGACAACTGCGTGCGAAGTTCGGTCGAGACGATCCCGAGTTGCGTGATCTCTTGCATGATCTCGATCGCGTGTGGATGGTTCAGCGGATCACCTCTGCCAGTGTACAGCACGCTGCAATCATCACGCAATACGCGTGCATCGCTCAGGAGTTTGACCACATCGCTTGGATCGATCGCGTGTGAACTGTGCTCTCCGAGAAGTTCCGACCAATGTCCACCGAGCGTGGTTTCGCTTGTGAGTTCGAGATGGATCCGGCTCGGCGCCTTCGTGCTCCGTTGCTCGAGCTCCGATTTGTATGCCTTGAGCAGGACCGTCGCGTCGGCGCTCATCGCGTAGTCTCCGAGTCCGCGATACGCTGCGGCCATGGACTGGACGCGGATCGTCGAATCCGCGACGACACGGATCCCGGCATCACGCACAAATGGATCAACACTGACGCACAGCGGTGACGCGATCGGATCTCCCTGCGGCGCCACAGGGATATAGCTCAGCATCGCGCCGATGGAACTGAGCACGCTCGCATTCTGTGTTGCGTGCACGAGCGAACCCACGGCTTCGCGATCAATCACGGCGCATCCGATCCCTGGAACCGCTTGCGAGAACGGGATTCGGCATCGCTCTGGATCGGCGCGATGACGCTTGACGATGCGATCGACGAGTTTCGGGTCGACCATCGCCCAGTCCGATCCGACGATCGCCGCCGCGTCGATCTGGTGTTCTTGCATAACACTTAGCAAAGCGATCGGATCGACTCCCTCGTCGTAACAACCGAACGCTCCGATCGAGCCACGCCAGCAGTCGCTCGATGCGTGGCGTGCTTTACCGATGCTTGTCGTGCGCGAGCGGAGTTGGTCCGCATCCGCTCCGATCACACGCACTGGGAGTTGGTATTGGATCGACATCGATTCGATCCGCCGCGGATCTGTGGTGATGATCGTGATCCCATCAAGTGACTCGCATTGGTTGAGTCGTTTGATCGTCAGTTCCAGCGCGTTGAGGTCTTGGAAGATTGGCTGATCGATATTGCGCGGAGTCCCGAGCGGACCTACATCGGGATCAACAAAGATAACCGCTTCCACGCGCCGTGTTGATTGAACCTGCACGGCGTGTGTTGGTTCTTCATCCGCAAACTCGTCGCGTGTCATCGGAGCGGCGTTTCCCTCGATCACTTGCGAGACGCGCTCGATCAATGAGCGGACCTGCTTCGAGGAATCTTCTACCCAACGAACATTGTTCGCGTCGCGCTCCAGTTGCTTGGACTGATGCTGTGTTGGTGTGAGATCACTGAGCAGCGCGATCTGCCGATCGACCTTGAACCGATCAAGCGCGCCCTTCTGGTTGATGAAGTTTACAAATCCGAATCCCGGTTCGCTCGCAGTCACATCATCGCGGATCGTGTGGATTTGTGAGATCAGCTTGTCAACCTTTTTCGGATCATCGATGTGCTCCAGCGTCTGTTCGATCAGTGAGATGGTTTTGTTGCTCGAACGCTCGATTGACGCGAGCTGTCGCTGCACCAAATCGATCCGAGCGCGGAGCTTGATCGAGCGCTGCTCGTCTTTGTACGGATGACCGCTCGTCTCTGGGATATCAACATGCTGATCATTCACAAACTGTGTGAGCGCGTCTGTGAGTGTCATGACCTCGGTGTGTTGGATGTGCACACCGCCTTGTGTTGCGTTGATGATGCGGAGCGATGGGTCGTCGTGCGTGTCTTTCTGGAAATCGCTCTCGAACTGCGCGATGTAGGTGGACATCTGTTCATCGGTGAAGATCGTCCTTCCCGCGATGTCCTTGCGTGTGCGCAAAAGCGATTTCATCCGCGCGATGCGTTCCCACTCGAACATCTCCAGCGTCCGATGTTCAGAGAGCTCTCCCGACCAGACCTGATGGATCGAAGCGCCCGCGGCATAATACTGACCATCGGTGAATCCGAGGTCCTGTCCAATCAGGATGATGTTGTTGCATCCGAGGTATCGCGCGAGGTAGTAGTTGAGGTGCGCGACCGTCGCGCCAGCCGGAAGTTCTCCCATGTCGTGACTCAACTCGTCTCCGAGCAGCGCATCGAGTTGTGGTTCAGCGGTGCACAGGATCTCTCCAGGGAAGGTCTCGAAGATCGCGGCGTTTGCTTTGGGCTCGACAACCAAACGCACACCCTCGACATCGTCCGCAGTAAGTCCCTCGTAGAAACGCTTGCTGATCTCGTGGTGGTCCAGAGCCGTGACAAAGTGGGGTTTGATCCCGCGCTCGAGCAACGGTTTGAGCATCGTCTGGACCGCGATGATCACGGCTCGCTCTCGGATCTCCGGATCTTCGAGCAGCGCCAGGTTGCGCTGGAGCGATGGTCCCGCCGCGATCAGGATCGCGGTTGATCCCTTGCACGAGTCTTTGAGTTTGGTGATCCCTGGATTGCATGCGTAGTGCGGTGTGTTCATCAGGATATTGCGGAGTGTCACTCCCGCATGTGCGAGCACGGTCACCAGATGCGTTCGTGTTGCTTTGACGATCTCGATGAAGGTCTTGGAGAAAGCAGAGGCTTCTGTTTCCAGTCGCTTCTTGGATGCGGGATGGAACACGATCTCGACACCAGTCGACAGAAACACCTCCGCGCCGGACATGAGCTGCGAGAGTCCCGCGCCGTCGTTCGCTTCAGTTGTGATCAGCAGCATGGATTTGCTGATCCACTCCGAATGATCGATGTGCTCGAGCACGGCTCTGAGCAGCGATACATCCGGCTCAAAGCACAGCAACACAGAATGCTGATGATGCTGCTCGTGCATCGCGTGCAGGTGATGTCCGAGACCAAATCCGATGATGCCGTAGAAACCATTGTCCTTGGGATCGTGCTGCTTGGACCAGGTCTGCGCTTCGTTGATCGGCTGGCGCTGCGAGCACATCGCACGCCCGTCGAGTTTCGCCGCGAGTTGTCCATCGTTCGTCTGGATGAACTCGATGTCTTCCCTCGGCGATGCGTTCATGATCGCGCGAGCGGCGCGAGGAGAGCGGATCCCGATCGCGCGGAGGTTCCGCTCGAGGATCTCCATGCTCGGCGTAAGCGACACCACTGGTTTGTTCTGATTGTGGATCGATTCAAACTCGTGCATCGGACTCCGATCCGTCTCTCAAACTCTGTGCTCAACGATCCACCACACATGATGGCTAGGCCATTGTGTTATCGGGACTTTGGCACCAAACTCCCCAGAGTTTGGGACAAATCATCTGCTCATGCCTCCGAAGCGAGAGAATCTGATCCAAGCTGCGTCGGAACGCGTACATGTTGGTAGAACGAGACGACCAGCACGATCTACTCAGGGGACACCAATGCAATCGCCGCTCTTTGAACCCACCAATCTGCCGATGATCGAGCCGCCCGATCCGTTGATGCACGCGATGTTTGAGGATTCACTCCTCGCGATCGTCGGACTGGTAGTCCTTGGATTGCTCGTGCTTCTAGGAATGAACACGCGAGGACAAGCAAAGACCGGCTTGATCGCGTTCGCTGTCGCGATCGTGCTCAGCGGAGTGCTGTTCCTGACAAGCACACTCGTCACGACTGATCGCGAAGTGCTTTCGCTCAAAGCAGAGTCGTTGGTTGATGCCGTCGCGACTGGGGATGGATTCACGATGAAGCCGCTCTTGAGCGAGGATGTGGTGGTCGAGACACGATTTGCGAGTCCGAGCGGGCGAGACCAGGTCGTCGAGGTCGCGTCTTCGCGTGTGCCTCGTGTTGTTGAGAGCTACTCGATCCCAGAGATCCGCGTCGATCTGCCTGGACCGCGCGTAGGGCGCACAATGGTCAAGATCCGCGCTCAAAGCTCACAAGCGCCGATCGGATCGAGTTGGTGGATGATCCACTGGGAGCGCGCCAGCACAGAATCTAACGACTGGGAAGCCGTGCACATCGAGCCTGTCTGGATCCAAGGCATCAACAATCCGAGCGGATGATCCAGTCGGCTTGATCAGTTTACTTCTCAGGAATCCCAACCAAACTTGAAGGCTGCAGACGCGTGACGCGCTGTCCTGTTGATGAGGTGATGGTCTCGCGTATCCCTTGTCCATTGAGCAAGTTATGCGGGAATCGTTTGCGGAGCTCGCGCAGTCGCATCGACTCGATCGCGGGCGTGGTTGATCCATCGAAGTCATCCTCACCAAACACGCCGATCGTGACAATACTCCTGAGCGGCGCGTGATAGTAGAACGATCGCTCTCCCTCGCTTCGCAAATCCAAGACCGCTCGTTCTGCCGCCTGTCGTATCTCCTTGATTTCACTAGCGCTTGGAGTCTCATTCCCGTTGCTACCGTAGACACCTATCTGGAGCGTGTACAACGCCAGCGGCCCAAATCGTTCTTTGACTGTGCGGAGATCGTACTCGCGATTCGATCCTCCGAGCGCATCGGCAGGAGGTGGCGCGAGGTACGCCGCGGCGAAGGGTCTTGAGCCGTCGTACTCGATATCGCGCACACGATCAAGATCCACAAGTGCTCGGCGATCGTCTGGGCCGGCGTATCGCCCGTACGCGATGACCGGTTTCCCCTGTCGAGTGGTCGAATACGCGCTGATCAAGCCGTGCCGAGATTGAACCGTCTGAAGGATGTCTGGCGCGAGTTGAGGGTTCGGGAGTGTGACGAGGATGATGGACCATTGGGTTTCTTCATCCCCCGTTTCGGGGATAATGAGCGCGCCGTCTTCGCTGAACACGGCTTGTGCTTCTTCTTTGTCGATTGTGCGATCGTCGCTCTTGTTGGACTTCCACATGCCGCATCCGGAGAGCGCGAACAGCGAACACATGAAAAATGACAGCGTTGCGAGTGACCAATTTGGATGATGAGCAAAGAGTGCGCGACTACCGAACAAACAGAAAACCCGCTTGTGACGGGCGATTTGTGAATCGTTGTTACGGTGCTGGAATATTTTTCGTCGGTCCATTGTTGTGTTATACTCTGTAAGCTGTTGTCTGATAGGAGATTCGATCGAATTCACGATTTTTACCCTTTTGTGTTCTTCTACTCAAGTGGTCGTCGATACAGGGACAGAGGGTTGGTGGAACACACCCTCGAACAACAACATGTAGTGGTGTCCAAGTGGTGGGCACTGTGAAGGACACAAGCAGGCAGGCAGTAACGGAGGCAATCCTCATGAGTGATATTTCCCCGATCAACACCGGACGATCCCAGCGTATTGGGCGCGTCCGTTCCGAGCAGATCGCGCGATCTGACGCGGCTACTCACGATACGCGGAGTGCGCCGTCCCGATCCCAGGATCAGGTCGAGTTTTCCAGCGTCGCGAGATACCTCTCGGAACTCAAAACCGGCCCGGCAGAGCGGACGGAGTTGATCAATCGCGTGCGCCAAGAAATCGACGCGGGCACCTACGACACTCCAGAGAAGCTCGAAGCCGCACTCGAAGGCATCAAAGAAGACCTCGAGTTCGAACTCTAATCAACATCTCAACAACCACTTCAAAGGCACGGGTCCGATGGCCCGTGTCTTTTTTACACCAATCGCGTTTCGATGATCCGGAGTTCAGGGATGCGCTCACTGATGCGCGATCGAGTGATCGCATCCATCGCTCCGATCACAAACAAAGTTGATCCCGATCCGGAGAGATGCGGATGCACATCGATCGATTGCAATCGCTGAATGATCACTTTGAGTTCCGGCACAACATTGGTAGCCGGCTCTTGAAGGTCATTGATGATGGAACTCGCTTCAAGATTCCCAGAAGTCGCGGCTTGATATATCTCTGAAAGATCAAGCGGCGCGTGATCGGATCGATCATCAAAGGCTCGATACACCAATCCTGTTGGACATCCGAAGTTGGGGATCAGCAGCGTGATGTCGGAATCTACTCGCTGAGTCCGCTCGATGTGATCTCCGATCCCTGACACGATTGCTGGCCGTGCCGGCTTGCGCGTGTTGAACGATTCCAGATCGATGAAGTAGGGGATGTCAGAACCAATCTCGTGCGCCATCTCCTGGAGTTGTTGTTCTGAGAATCTTGAGCCGCTCAGTTCATTGAGCGCCATGAGAACTCCCGCAGCGTTGGACGATCCCCCACCCAATCCACCTCCAGCCGGGATGTGTTTCTGGACACGCACTCGGACTGGAAAGCTCTCACCAGAGTGCTGCTCAAAGATTGTGTGTGCTCTGTAGACCAGATCCGATTCGATCTCCCATTGGACCGATTCCCCATCGGACCAGCGGATATCAAACTCTGATGCGGAATCCTCGATCCGTTCGATGCTGATTATGTCCGAAAGATCGATCGAGTGCATCCACGAGCCGATCGGGTGCATGCCTTCAGAAGTGGGCGGCGAAACCCTGAGGATCAGGTTGATCTTCGCGTGCGTCTGGATCGTGAGAACATCGGACATCATCCAAGCGTAGTACACTCATCGACAATCTTCGATGCGCTACGATTTGTTGGGAGGTTCGTGATGATTGTTCAAGATCTGATGGATGCGATGGAGCGGATTGCGCCGCTGAAATACGCCGAGTCGTGGGACAAGGTTGGATTGCACCTCGGCGTCGCGGATCGAGCGATCGGCGGTCCGGTGCTCCTGACCATTGACCTGACTGAGAATGTCCTCGAAGAGGCGCTGAGTAAAAAAGCTGGCGCGATTGTCGCGTACCACCCTCCGATCTGGAATCCGCTTGAGCGTCTCACGGATGAGAATCACACGCAGCGGATTATCCGAGGGGCCGCGGAAGCGGGGATCGCGATCTACTCGCCGCACACGGCGCTGGACGCGACTCCCGGCGGGATCACGGATTGGCTCTGCGAAGGTTTGGGCTCTCCACGAGGCGAAGCTGTCGAGGGAGTCATCGCGGGTGACTGCCGGGCGCTGTCTCCAGCGAGTGGGGGGGATCCGAGCCGAGAAGTCAAAGTCATCACCTTTGTCCCCAAGGCACAGGTTGATCATGTCCGCAGCGCGCTTGGAACAGCCGGCGCTGGTGGATTAGGAAACTACAAGCTCTGTTCGTTCACCACGCCGGGACAAGGCACATTCATCCCAGGCGAGGACTCCAATCCAACGATCGGGACTAAGGGTTCACTCTCACGCGTCGATGAGGATCGTCTAGAGATGGTGTGCGCTCGGCGCGCGCTCCCGCTCGTGATTGAAACACTCAAGCACCTGCATCCGTACGAAGAGCCGGCGTACGACATTGTGGAGCTCGTTCCTGAACCGCTCCGGCGCGTGGGGTCGGGACGGCGATTGACGCTCGATCAGCCGGCATCTATGGGAGATCTGATTGATCGTCTCAAGGGGCACTTGGGTCGCTCACGCATGCGCTACGCGCTCGCTGGGGATGATCGTCCCTTCCGCACAGTCGGCGTGGTTCCTGGATCGGGCGCTTCACTATTGGATCTGGCGCGCCGCGAGGGGTGCGATGTGTTTATCACCGGCGAGATGACCCACCACGAGGTCATGGCAGCACGGCAAGCCGGAGTCTCGATCCTGCTCGCGGGACACACGAATACTGAACGCGGATACCTCCCAAGACTGGAAGCACAGCTTCAGGAGCACTGCCCGAAGATCGAAACCATCATCAGTCAGAACGATCGTGATTGTTTGGTTGTGGGTTGATCCGACGATTCAGGATCAGTTGGAAGGTTCGTCGAAGTTGAGTTGTCCACGCAGCGTGAACGGCGCTTTGGGGACACTGAGTTTGGACTCGAACATCACCTCGGCGAGTTTGCCGGGCTTGAGGTACTTCGCGGATCCGTTGAGTCTGTAATCGAGCAACCCAGTTCGATTCGAAGGCGGGATCTCGAAGACTGCTGGGAGTTCAAAGATGTGCTCGCCGTAGGTGTGGAGCGTGGTTTCAGGGCTACGCACGCCTGAAAATGTGAAGCCCTCACCAAGCGAAACGCTATAAGATATCTCTTTGAGCGGGATCGGTTCTTTATTGGGGTTGGTTGCTTTGACCTTGAATGCGTAGACGGCTCGAGTATCGGTTTGCTCGACCTCGCGCACGCCGAGTGTTTCAAAGCGAGGTGCTGAGACTGAAGAACATCCGATCATCGCAGATGACACGAGTGCGAAAACGATCAATATCGTGGATTGGGCGGCTGTACGCATATCCGAGCGTATGCACGCTGCTTTGTATTTGCTCGCGCTCAATGGATCTCAAGAATCAGATCAAGGAATGACGAAGCTCGATCCACCCATCCCTGGCTGCATCTGAACGAAGTTTGGTCCCGCGAGCGCTTGGGTGTACATCGGATCTTGCGAGATCCGAGCGTGCTCGTTGATGTAGGAGACCCAGTGGGACATGAGCAGTCCCAGGATCACGCACCCGATCCAAGCGCCCATCTCGGCGCTACGCTTGGTGCGGATGAATGCGAGAATCCCGACTCCTAGAACCACGGTTGCGATCTTCCAGAGACTCAGCACTGCCGGGGATTGGTATTCCATCATCGCTCGCGCTAATGGATTGACCTCGTTCATTCCCGTGTGAGTGACATAGAGGATGGTGAGATAAAGATCCACCATCGACATCACGGCGATGAGTGCGATCAGCACGATGACCCTGGACGATCGATTGGAAAATGGAGCGATCAGAGCCGAGGTAGCCGTTGGCGCGATGGGTGCACGCTTGTTCATAAAAGAGAAGATCGACCCAATTCGCATGAATATTCTTGAGTAGATGAAAGAACCCAACGCGTGAAAGTTCTCGGTCTTGTCGCAATTGGGTCAAACCTGCTACCCGATCAGGTGGTACATTGAGAGAGGGTCCATACGCGATATTCTCGGAAGTTGTGCGTTCAGACCATTGATGGAGAGCACTTGAAAGCGACCAAGAACAATCCAAAATCCGCTCAAATGCTATTGACGAGCGTGCTTGGTCTCGCGTGCTTCCTCGCTGCGGCCCCGTCATACGCACAAGTGGTCCCGCAAGCAGCGCCGACAAATCCGGTCTATCTCGCAGATGCTCCTGTAGCACTGGAGACCATCGAGCGAGCGCTGGCGCTGAGCGCGCAGGGGAGTCATGCGGAAGCCGCGCGTTCGTTGTCGCAACTCATCATCGATTCGGGAGACCGCTTGATTGATGACGGCAACGACCTCGGCGTCTCGATCCCTGTGCGTCATCGCATCCACTCAGTGCTCGCATCAGATGCGGAGTTGCTCGAATCGTACCGACGAATCAACACCCCCAAAGCACAACGACTCAATGAAGACGGCGACTGGAGATCCGTTCGCTCGATGTATTGGCTCACAGCGCCTGGATGCGACGCGTCACTGAATCACGCACAGGTGCTGCTCGAATCTGCACGATTCGCGAGCTCGATGCGTGAGCTTGAACGACTGCTCGATCATCCCGATGCCACAGAGAATGCACGACGAGCGATGAAACTGTCGCGCACGATCCATCGCGCTACTCCGAGTTCGCGTTCGAGCGAACTCCTCCGATTATGGTCTGAAGTCGCCGGTGAAGAGGTCCGCGAGACCACGCCATTCGCGCAGCCTGAAGAAACTGATCGTGAGATCACCTCGCTGCGTTGGTCGCCGATTGATCCTGACGCGGATGAATACCGATTGCTGGGACTTGTTCCCAAACCGATCGCTCGTTCGTTCTTGACGCCTCCTCCAACGAGTGACGAGTTGATCGGGATTGATGAAGCGCCAGCATCTGGCGCGGTCGTCCAACCCAAGCCTTGGTCGATGCCTGTCGTGATGGATGACTCACTCATCACCAACGACGGCGGGACGATCTGATGCTTCGACCGATTCACGCTGAGTCCGAGATGG
>WUAJ01000071.1 GCA_009827215.1 Phycisphaeraceae bacterium | reverse complement strand
CAATCCGCGGCGTCCTGGAGATATCGGCCACTCGCAAGATCAGGACGGCGCCAGACCGCCGCACTGAGACGGACTCCACGCTTGTTGTTGATCGATTCGTCCTCGATGCGTGCGACGAGTGTCGAGATTCGTGATGCGATCCATCGTTTGTAATGGGGCCGATCAATGCTCAGCGGATCAGAACTCTTCCCAGTCTGCTTCGTGTACAGCGCTCGGCTCACTGGATCTCCGGGCATCAACTGTTCTGGTTTCACCTCATCAGCAAGGTAACGGACATAATCCAGATGCACCCCATCAATGTCGTAGCGCTTCACGATGTCTCGGATCACACCAACGATGTGATCGTGCACCTGATCGAGCACAGGGTTCACGACAATGTACCCATCATGGAGCGTCTGGACCGTGCCGTTCTCGTCGCGTAGACGCCACTCGGGATGCGTGTGATAGATATGGGTCCGGTCTTTGGGAGGCTCCTTGCCCCTCCACAGTGGCATCACGTTGACCCACGCGTGGATCCGGAGTTTGCGGCTCTTGCATTCATCGATCGCGATCTGCAGCGGATCAAAGCTTGGTGGATTCGGGTTGTACTTGAGCAGTTCGAATCCCCAGGGCTCTTTATCCGAAGGGTAGTACGCGTCCGCTTGTCCACGGACTTGCCAGTACACATCGGTGATCCCGATTGACGCGGCGTCAGCGATCGCTTGCCGAACATCTGCGGGGGATTGGTAATCCCACCTTGTGATCCAGATCCCGTGCTCAGTCGCAAACGCGTCATTGGAATCACCAAGCGAGCCCTGCCCCGTCAGGACGCATCCGGAGATCACCAGCAGACATATTCCAATGAACACTCGAATCAGTTGCATACGATCACCTCCGCCGCATCATATCAGATCGTGATCGATATGGGGTAGAAATGAACATCGACGATTTGATGGATTGAGCGTTACGCGATAACTTCTTCAGACCCCGACATCTGTTCTGGTTTAGTCTTGATGAATCCGAACCAGATGATGAAGAACGCCGGGACGACAACGCCCAACAGGATGGTGAAGACCAAGCCGATGATCTGACCCAATTGCTGCCCCATCGCTCCCGATTGACTCAGCATCTGCGCGTATTGAGTATCTGGATACTGCTTCGCCCACTCCTGCAACGAAGCTTGCTTGTCCATCTGGACCATGAAGCTGTAGAGTGACATGGGGATCGATGGGATCGCCCAGATCAGGATCAGGATTCGGCTGATTGGATTTCTCATGACACAGAAGATCCCACCAAACAGCAAGAAGAAGGTCAATACCAATCCCACGCCCATCATTGCCCAGTCCATCGGCTTGACGATGAACGCGTCAGGCATCGGCGCTCCCTCGATCATCGGTCCCATGAACTTTGCCTGCATTGGGAGCATGACCATCCCGATCCCTGTGCAGGTGAGCATGATCCCACCCCACGCGATCGCGAGTCCGCCTATCCATTTGGGCCAAGCGGGAGCTGGTCCAGCAAACAGATCCTCATCATAAGAATCGACTGGTTCGTTGAGTTCGTTGATCTGGTCGTCCATGTGAGCCCCTTTCACGAGATGTGGTACTGTGTGACGCTAGACGCGTTGCAGGAAGCGGACATCGTTCTCGAAGAGCATACGGATATCGGGAATGCCGTACTTACCCATCGCGATGCGTTCGATGCCGAAACCAAATGCGAATCCTGTCCATTCTTCGGGATCGAGCCCACACGCTTTCAGTACATTCGGATCAACCATGCCGCAGCCACCGAGCTCGATCCACTTGGGATCCTCACCCGGCTTAAGCGCGATCATCATATCGAACTCGGCGCTGGGTTCAGTAAACGGGAAGAAGCTCGGACGCAGTCGGATCTCTGCATCATCCCCGAAGTACGCATGCGCGAACTGGAGGAGCGTGGTCTTGAGATCCGCCATGGACACGCCACGGTCGACATACAGCCCCTCGATCTGGTGGAACATGAACGAGTGGGTCGCATCCACTGTGTCGGGACGATACACACGGCCTGGTGACACGATCTTGATCGGTGGAGTCTTCCCATCCGCGACGACCTTGGACATCGTGCGAATCTGCACCGTTGAAGTCTGGCTTCGCAGCATCCGAGGGGTCTCGACCTCGTTGGGATTGTCCACATAGAAGTTGTCGATCGGATCACGAGCGGGATGCGCTGGAGGGATATTGAGCTTCACAAAGTTGTGCTCGTCATCCTCAAGCTCAGGTCCCTGGGCTACATCGAATCCCATGCGTGCGAAGATCTCGACAAGTTCATCGCGAACACGCGGTATGATGTGCCGTCGCCCAACTGTTGATGACTCCACGATTCCAGGCTCCGTCAGATCGATCTGAGGTCCCGAAGCGGTCTGCGTTCCGCCATCACCAAGAGAAGCTTGCTTGGTCTCGAACGCGGTTTCGAGGGCCGTCTTCACCTCGTTTAGACGCTTGCCAACCTGCCCCTTCTGTTCCTTCGGGACATCTTTCATCATCGGCATCACGCTACGCATGCGCCCCTTGGTGCCAATGTACGCAATCCGCCATGATTCAAGACCTGCCGCGTCAGCAACAGACTGGAGTTCGGATAAAGCGGAAGTTTCGATCTCGTTGAGGATATCAAGCATGGTACTTTGATCGTTGATTCGGGTCATCATCAATGAAAAACACTGCCCGGTCTGCGGACAGTGTAAGGATAGTCAATATATGTCGATGCTGCTCAAAGCAAGCGGATCAGGACTCGTCGTCCGAGCCGCCTTCTTCTGCCGCAGGAGCGTCCTCGACAGGTGCTTCAGACACTGCTGCCTCTGGCTTCGCGGTGTCCTTGCGGAGCTTTGCTGCAAACGCGGTACGACGATCCGCGGTGCGACGGCGAGCACTTGGCTGACCACCGATCTCCGGACCTTCCTCGTTGCCAACGAACTGGATCACGCAGAGCGGAGCTGCGTCACCAAGACGATTGACGCCGAGCTTGACGATACGGGTGTATCCACCAGCACGATCCTCGAAGCGTGGAGCGACATTGTCAAAGATGTGCTTCACGATGCGTGGTGCCTTGCGGATCTCGCCGTAGCGGTTACGCTCGATCTCGTCTGAATCTGGGATATCAAAGAATCCCTCGGTGAACTCGCGTTGCTCTTCGATCGACTCACGCTGCTCGTCGGTCGCTCCCTTGGGGATATGCGCCCAAGCGAATGCACGGCGGTCTTGACCAAGCATTGAGACAACCTGACGGCGTGCATGGAGATCACCACGCTTTGCTTTGGTCACGATCTTCTCAACGAACGGCTGCAGCGCCTTGGCCTTGGTCACAGTTGTGGTGATCTGACCATGCTCAAAGAGACTTGCCGCCATGTTGCGAAGCATCGCTTGGCGATGTGCTGTAGTGCGGCCCAGTTTGAATCCGGCTTTGCGGTGACGCATGACTCGGTTCCTTCTCATTCAGCGACGCGCTCACCGCGTCGCGGGGTGTGTATCCTGATCAGCAGCTCACGCTTACTGATTGATTGTGTATCCCTCTGGGAGTTCCATCCCGAGGTCAAGATCGATGTCCTGAAGCTTGCGCTTCACTTCACGCAGCGAAGTGCGTCCGAACGAGCGGAGCTTGAGCAGTTCCGGCTCGGTCATGACGACCAGCTGTGCAACGGTGTCCAAACGAGCGGACTCAAGGCAGTTGCTCGCACGCACCGAGAGATCGAGCTGCTCGGTCGGCATGTTGAGCTTACGGATGAGTTCCTCGTCCACACCTGCTGCAGCCGCTGCGTTCTCCGAAACACGCTCTTCACCCAGCTCGAAGTATTGAACGAATGGGTTGAGGTGCTTGCGGAGGATTTTGCCCGATTCGACGAGCGCCATTTCTGGGGTGACAGTGCCGTCTGTCCAGATTTCCATGATCAGCTTGTCGTAGTTGGTCTTCTGACCCACGCGGGTGTTTTCGACCTGGTAGCGAACACGCTGGACAGGGGAGTAGATCGCGTCGACCGGGATGACTCCGATCTCTTGATCTTCGTTCTTGAGGTCCTGCTCGGAGACCGGGATGTAGCCGCGTCCCTTGTCGACATGGATCTCCATCTCGAACGGGACCGCTTCGGTCAGCGTCGCGATGACGAGGTCTTTGTTGACGATGGTGACATTGGTGTCCGCTTCGATGAGGTCCGCGGTCACTTCACCAGGTCCTTGTGCCGCGAGCTTCATGACGCGAGGCTCATCGCCTTCGAGCTTCACGATCAGGTTCTTGATGTTGAGGATGATGTCGGTGGTGTCTTCGAGAACGCCTGCCATCGAGGTGAACTCGTGCTCAGCGCCGCTGATCTTGACAGCCGTGACCGAAGCGCCTTCAAGCGAAGAGAGCAGGATTCGGCGAAGTGAGTTACCGATGGTCGTACCCATACCACGCTCGAATGGTTCGATAGTAAATCGACCGAAGGTATCGGCTTTAAACTTGTCGTCCGGGGTCACCCGGGAGGGCAGTTCGAGCCCGCGCCAGCGTACACGCATGATTCTTTTCTCCGCAGCAGGGACTTGGGGGTCCTGATTCTTTGCACGGTTCACAGATTGACGCCCTGCTGCTGTCGGCGTCGCTCTTTCTTTCCGCGAAAGACGATTCGTGACAAACCCCGAGCGGACTCGGGGCTCTGAGCCGGTCGATTAGACGCGGCGTTTCTTCTTTGGACGGCAGCCGTTGTGAGGTACCGGTGTGTGGTCTTCGATCGCGGTCACACGAAGACCAGTCGAGGCGAGACCCGAAACGGCGTTCTCGCGACCTGCTCCGGCGCCAGTGATCTTGACTTCGATCTCACTCATGCCCATCTTGCGGACCTTCTGTCCGACCTGCTCACCGGCACGCGTTGCCGCGAATGGGGTCGCTTTGCGAGCACCTTTGAAACCGATGGTTCCAGCGGAGTCCCACGCGAGCGCTTCGCCGTTGGTGTCGGTGACGGTGATGAGAGTGTTGTTGTGGGTCGCCTTGATATGCGCGATTCCACGCGTGACGCCCTTGCGGATCTTCTTCTGCTTCTTTGCCATGTTTCAATCGCTCCTGACGGTTCCACTTGATGGATCCCATGATTGGGCTGGAACCTTGCGAACTAAGTTGTCTGATACACAAATACTGAAAAGGGTTGCCACCTGTGTGGTGACAACCCATGAAATACAAAGCTCTTTAGCCCTTGACGCCCTTCTTGCCTGCAACGGTACGCTTTTTACCCTTACGAGTACGAGCGTTGCAGCGAGTGCGTTGACCACGCGTTGGGAGACCCGCGCGGTGGCGATCACCACGGTACGAGCGGATCTCACGCAGACGCGAGATGTTCTGCTGCACCTGACGACGCAACGCGCCTTCAACAAGGTATGCACCATCGACGATGGAGTTCAGAGTCGAGACTTCGGTCTCGGACAGATCGGAAGCCTTGGTTTCCGGGTTGATACCGGCTTCTTCAAGGATGTCACCAGCAAACTTGTTGCCGATGCCGTGGATGTACTGCAAGGAGTAGAAGATCTTCTTGCGTTCCGGAATGTCAACACCTGCGATACGGGGCACGGGCTTCTCCTGTCATCCCGACTCATGTCGGGCAGTATGCTGCAATCATCTGTGACGCAGCCGATGGTTCAATGAATCCGTTTCTCAGCCTTGACGCTGCTTGAAACGAGGGTTCTTCTTGTTGATCACAAAGACTTTGCCCTTACGGCGAACGATCTGGCAGTCCTTGGAGCGACGCTTGACGCTGGATGATACTTTCATCTTGTCCTCCCTCGCCGCTCATTGGCGAAGTCTGATACCGGAAATCCGGTGGGTTTCTGCTTTCAATCCGCGCACTGCTCTCGCAATTTCGCGGGTCACGATGTTAGGCCCTTCAAATCGGTGTGTCATCCACCGAGTTTCTAAGACCTTGCAAATAGAGCGATCCATCACCGATTTGGGTCAAAAAATCGCATCTTGCCGCCCGTACAAGGGCCAAAATCCTCAATGGTTTCGGCCTTCTCCTGGATCGCTGTCTCCGAGGAAGCCATCGTAGTTCCGCATGAGGAGGTTTGCCTCAACACGCTGGAGGAAGTCCAGCGCGACTGAAACCACGATCAAAAGACCCGTCCCTCCCAAGAACTGGGAGACAACAAAATCCACTTTAAGTTCAGTATTCACGACCATCGGGAGCACTGCGATGACCGCAAGGAATGCAGCGCCAACATAGGTGATGCGTTCCATCACCGCCTCGAGGTACTCCGCAGTACGAGGTCCTGGACGCAGTCCCGGAATAAACGAGCCATGATCACGGAGTTGCTTGGACATCTCTTCAGGATTGAACTGCACTGTGATCCAGAAGTAACTAAAGAAATACACCATCACAATGTAGAGTAAGACATATGGGTACGCACCCATCTGGAAGTTGCTGCTGAGCCAACTGATCAATCCGACCCACCATCCTGTTGCACCAGCATTCTGTGCTTGATCCATCAGTGCACTGAATACAACCGATGGGAAGATCATCAGTGATGAAGCAAAGATAATCGGCATCACGCCGCCGTGATTTACCTTCAGCGGGAGGTAGCTCTTCTGACCACCAAAGGTCCGCTTGCCTCGTGTGTGCTTGGCTTGTTGCACAGGGATACGCCGCTGAGCAACCGTGAGCAGCACAGATCCCGCGACGACGAGCACGAATCCGAAGAGCAAGAGGATCAGTCCCATCCAGCCCATCTTGTTCGGATCTGCGGCATCGAAGTTACTGATGACGCTGATGACCGCGCCAGGCATTCCAGTAAGAATCCCAGCCATAATAATGAGAGATACGCCGTTACCAATCCCGAAACGATCGATCTGCTCGCCAAGCCACATAAGGAAGATGGTCCCTGCGGTGAGTGCCGCGATCCCCATCACCCACCAGAGCGGATTGTTTGCCCAGGCTTCGTACACAAGACCTGAACGAGTGATGTAGGTCAACCAGCCGACCGCTTGAACGAGACAGAGCCCCACTGTTGCGTAGCGAGTCCATTCCTGGATCTTCGCATACCCTGTCGGTCCCTCATCTTTTAACTTCTTGAGTTGTGGAGACACACCTTGGAAGAGTTGGAAGATAATCGCTGCCGTGATGTAGGGCATAATGCCAAGCCCAAAGATCGTCGACTGTCCGAACGAACCACCAGAGAAGATCGCGACATACTGTGACAGTCGTCCCGCTGCAGATCCTGAAGCAGCTTGCTGCTCAAAGAATGATGTCAACGCACCTTGGTCAACACCAGGAACTGGGATCCAGAAACCGATCCGATAAACTGCGAGCATCCCGATGGTGAAGAGGATCTTGTTGCGCAGTTCCGGGATCCGGAAGACATTCATGATGGTCTGGATGATCATGCTTTAGTAACTCCGTTGGCTCAGATCAGTTTCCACTTACATCCGACGACTCAGGATCAAAGACGGGGCCGATCAGCCGTGATCGGGGATCATATTCCCATCGTTCAGCGGTTGATCGACCCCGGCGTGTTTTCTGCCCTTCGAATCGATGAGCCTTATTTCTTCTTCAACACCTCGCCGCGAGCGAATGCCTCGTCGCGCTTGCGGTGCCACTCTTGCTTCTTGAGCTTCTTCGTGAGGTTCTTCGGAGTGTTGTCGCCCGAGTTTCGGTCGATACCACGGATGCGGTCACGGCGTGTGCCCAGTTCGTTGACCTTACCTCCCGCGTCTTCGATAAGCTTGCGAGCTGATGCGGTGACGCGGTTGGCGTTCACATCGAGCTTCACGCTCAAAGAATCCATCCCATCAGGGAGGTTGCCGAGGATCTTGAGGTCACGGGATTCGTCACGGACCAGACCTGCTTTGATGAGCGACTTCTGATCGACTGTGCCGCCGGACTTGAAGTCCTCATGCTCAAGGATTGCCGAGAGATTGACAATCCAGAACTTGATCTTGAAGTTTGCATTGGTGAAACCGAACTTCGGCATACGACGGAAGAACGGCATCTGACCACCCTCAAACTGATAAAGCTTGGAGTAGCCACGGCGTGCTCCCGCACCCTTATGACCACGGCCAGAGGTCTTGCCATTGCCCGAACCGACACCACGGCCGATACGCTTGCGTTGCTTGTACTTACCCGCCATCGCGGTGACTTCGTGAATCATCATGACCGGTTACTCCCGGAGCATGTGCCCCTGCACATGCTGTTGTCTTTCGTTTGGTTAGCTTGCGTTCTCTGAGCTCGACTCAGCCGGTGCGTCTGCTGCAGGAGCATCGGTCTTCGGTGCTTCAGCAGCATCGCCGCGTCCACCGCCGTCACGACCTCCGCGGCCTCCTCGACCGCCACCACGACCGCCACGGCCTCCACCACGACCACGATCTTGGCCGATGGTGTTGACAGGCGCAGCCATTTTCTCGCCTTCAGACTGTGCAGGCATGAATCGAGCACCACGCTTGACGCGTTCTTCAATATCCGATGTTTCGATCTCAACACCGCGGAGATCAGCGATCTGTTCGCGAGTGCGGAGTTGGCTCAGACCATCAAAGATCGCACGAACTGTGTTGATCTTCGAGTTCGATCCGGTCGACTTGGTGAGACAGTCGGTGATACCCGCCATTTCGAGTACCGCGCGAACTGTTCCGCCTGCAACCACACCTGTACCAGGTGAAGCCGGGACCAAGATCACTCGGCTCGCACACGCACGACCTACGGTCTCGTGTGGGAGTGTGCTTCCAGTCATTGGGAACGAGATCATGTTCAGACGAGCGTGCTTCTCAGCCTTCTCAATCGCTGTAGGAACTTCGGGGCTCTTTGCGTAGCCGTAACCGATCTTTCCGTTGCGATCACCGCAGACGACCAAGGCGCCGAAGCTGAAGCGACGACCACCCTTGACGGTCGCAGCCGTGCGGAAGATACCGACGGTATGCGATTCGATTGACTTTGATTCTTCGAGCATTTCTGCCATTGTGGTGTCTCTTTCGATTAGAACTTCAGGCCGCTCTCGCGAGCAGCATCAGCAAAGGCCTTGACTCGACCATGGTACTTGAACCCGCCGCGATCAAAGACCACGGCCTCGATGCCCGCTTCTTTCGCACGCTCAGCGAGGACGGAGCCCACCGCTTTCGCGGCATCGGCATTGCCAGTCGACTTGTCAACCTTCACACCCTTATCACGAGTGGAGGCACTGACAATGGTCTTCCCAGCCATGTCATCGATGACCTGTGCGTACATGTGATTGAGCGAGCGGTAGATCGCAAGGCGTGGACGCTCGGGGGTACCGATCACGCGCTTGCGGATTCCGATCTTTCGCTTCAATCGGCGAACTTGTTTAGCTTTATTCTTGTTCATTGCTTCAACCTCACGATCGCTTCGAGCGATCTTTGCGACCGTTCAGATTAGTTACCGAATGCCTTACCCTGCTTGCGTGTGATGACCTCGTCGAGGTACTTGATACCCTTGCCGTTGTAAGGCTCAGGCTTCTTCTTTGCACGCACAGAAGCAGCGAAGTGCCCAACTGCTTGCTTGTCAGCACCGGTTACAGTTACAAGTTGCTTCTCAGCGACGACTGTGACGCCCTCGGGGATTGGCATCTCGATGGTGTTCGCATACCCGACTTTGAGAGCGAGTTTGTTGCCGTTGACAGTACCGGTCCAACCGACACCGACGATCTGCAGCTTCTTCTCGTACCCTTGGGTTACACCAACCATCATGTTGTCGATGATCGAACGAGTGGTGCCCCAGTACGCACGATTCGCACGATCTGCAGCAAGCAGCTCCTCTTCAACATTCACAGTGACCATCTTGCTGTCTTCATCGAAAGCAACCTGTACCTCTGGACGATGCTCAAAGCTCAACGAGCCCTTTGGACCTTCGACCGAGATCGTGCGTCCGGCGATGTTGACCTTGACGCCTGATGGGACTTGGATTGGTTTTTTACCGAGTCGGGACATTGTTCGTTTCCTTTCGTGCTGTCGTCGTCATCCGGTGGTTACTGACCGGGGATTCCAGCCGACTTATTCATTCCTGTTCGCTTAGCTCACGACGCAGAGGAGTTCTCCGCCCACGCCT
>WUAJ01000008.1 GCA_009827215.1 Phycisphaeraceae bacterium | reverse complement strand
TCGCGTTCTCGTCGAGCGTGCTGGTGCGCATCGTGCGGTCGAACGGGAGTTGTCCATCGCTGACGAGCTTGAGCGTTTCGACGGCTTGCGCGATGATGTAGTCGCACTCCAAGCAGCGCCGGCGGAAGATCATTCGTGTGGTTTCGATCTTCTTGGCGAGGCGGACCTCTTCTTCGCGTGTCAGGAGCGGGATGGTCCCCATCTGCGAGAGGTACATGCGTACAGGGTCGTCCATGCGTCGATCCGCTTCGGCATTGATCGCTTCGTCGAGGTCGCGCTGCACGACGCGATCGTTCATGCCTTTGGCTTCTTCGACATCCTTGTCCGCTTGTTTGAGATCATCGCTGTTGAGGACGACGGTGTCATTGAAGTGTGGGGCGTTGATGCGGACTCGGAGGGATTCGTTGTTGCCCAGGTTTTCGCCGCCTGGGACAGACATAGCGCGGAACTCGGTGTCGAGGTGCTGGATGCTCTCAAGGGTCTTGGCGTCTCCGGATCGCTTGGCGCGGAAGACGCGTCCTCGGAACTCCATCTCGTCGACTAGTTCGATTCCTGAGTTATCGATGAGTGCGAGGATATTGTGGATCGAGACTGGATCGACGAACTCGTCAGGCAGGATGTTGTTGAGCTCTTCGAAGCTCAACCAGCCTCGGGATTTGCCTGAGTCGATGAGTGCGGTTACTGCTGGATGCGTCATCCCGATCATGTTTCTCTCAGTGCTCCAATCAATCCATCGATTATGAATGCGAACATCGTAGCGCGAAAAGCAGGGGAAGCAGGTAACGGGAGTGAAATCAGTGGTCAGGAGTCACCTGACGACAGACGCCCCCTGAGTGTGGAGTACTTGTCACGCAGTGTTTTTTGTTGCTGAGCGAAGGTTCGCAATGCTTCCATCTCGTCGTCCTGCTGAACCTCTGAATCACGGACCTTGGACTCCTGTTGTGCGAGATCGATCTGTCGGATGCACTCGTTTAGGAGTCTTGCTGTGCGTTCGGGTTCCCCTTCGCATTGTTGTTCAACGAGACGGCTGATCTTGGTCGCTCGTCCGGCGGGGTCGAGCGGGTTGTCTGGGTTGTTGGGGTTGTCGGACTGAATTGTCCCATCGGCAAGCATCTCGGTGATTTCAGAGAGCACGGCGTGGAGTCCGGTCCCTGTCCGATTCGCAACGCTCTCGTGGAGCGCCTGCGCGACATACGCGGACTCTGGAGACTCGAACGAGGTCGTCATCAGCAGGTCGTGCTCGTCGGAAGTCATCGTCAACCAGAGTTTCTCGTCGTTGAGTAAACATCCGAGCATGAGTTCGCGTGGGGTGAGCTGACGATCCGCTTGCTGCTGGGTCGCTGCTTTGGGCTCGATTGATGCGGGAACACGCCGACCCAATCGCATGGATGCCTTGACGACTTGCTCAGAAACTCCGGCGGCTCCGGCGATCTGTCGGATCATGAGCTGACGGCGCATCGGGCTAAGTTTCTCGATACCCAGATCGAGGAGCGTGCGGATTTCTTCTTCGATGCGCTGCGTGACGCGAGCGGGATTCGCTCCGGTGAGTTCAGCGCGGAGTCGATCAAAGCGCCATTTGAGCAGATCGACCGCGCCGTTGATGGCTTGTCTGAAGATTTCGGAGCCGTTATCGCGTGCGAGGAGTTCGTCGGGGTCTTTCGCGTCGGTGTATCCCGCGAGTGCGGCGATCTTGATGTCGATGGTCTCGGAGAAGAGGACTTCGATGGCGCGATCCGCGGCGCGTTGACCGGCTTCGTCGCCGTCGAAGAGGAGGACGACGGTGTCGCAGAGTCGGCGGAGGATGGTGGCGTGTCCTTTGGTGAGTGCGGTCCCGAGTGTTCCGACGACATGTTCGACACCGTGCTGATGGCATGCGATGACATCGGTGTATCCTTCGACGACGACGGCGACGCGTTCGCGTTTGATGGCGCGTTGCGCGTTGTTGAGGCCGTAGAGGGTTCTTGATTTGTTGAATGCGACGGTTTCGGGACTGTTGAGGTATTTCGGATCGTCCTCGTCGTTGATTCGGCGCCCTCCGAATCCGATGACGCGACCGATCTGGTCGCAGATGGGGAAGATGAGTCGGTTGCGGAGCGCGTCGTATTGTCCGCCGTTGTCTCTTGTTTTGAGGAGTCCTGCTTCTGAGTATGCTCTGGGGTCGTATCCCTTGGACTCGATGGTCATGAGCAGTCCGTCCCAGCGATCGGCGCTGACCCCGATCCCGAAGCGTTCGACCATGTCGGCGCTGATCCCTCGGCGTTCGATGAGATCGCGTGCGGATTGGCCGTGCTCTGGGTGGGTGAGCAGGGCGCGGAAGTAGGACTGCGCTTGCTCGTTGGCGCTCATGATGTCTTGCTTGCTCAGTCCGGATGATTGCTGAGCATCGGCGTTGTTCGATCGTGATGGATTGAATGGTGTCAGTTCGATGTTGGCGCGCTCGGCGAGGAACTGGAGAGATTCGCGGAAGTCCATTGAGTGGTAGCGCTGGACGAAGGTGAAGACATCGCCTCCGGCGCCGCAGACGAAACAGTGGAAGATCTGCTTTGCTGGCACGACGCACATGGATGGGGAGTGGTCGTCGTGGAATGGACAGAGACAGACATATTCGCGACCCTTGGGTTTGAGACTCATGCAGTCCCCCACCACTCCCACGATGTCGGAGGCATCGCGCACGCGCTGCACATCGTCGTTGGGTTGGGAAGGATATAGACTCACTCAAATGACTCCAAGGGATGAGAATCGCCAATCCGTGGGATGATCCAGCGGATGGACATTCTACTCATACGAGGACATGCACGCGAAATCACGCTCTTGATGGTACGGATCGTCTATATTGATGCAGGACTCGGACACAGTCAGGGAGGTGATTTGGCATGCTCATTCTGTACGACATCGATATGACGCTTCTGGAGACCAATCACATCGGTATTGATTGCTTGCGTCACGCGGGACAGTCGTTGTTTGGTGAAGGCTTCACGATCGAGGGGATCACCTTCGGGGGGTGTTTGGATCCGGTGATCATCGCGGACATGCTGGTGCTCAATGAGATTGATCCGAGCGAAGAGAACATCCAAGCGATGCGGACGGGATACCACAAGCATCTTGAAACCCTCTCCAAAACACAATCGGTGGCGCGAGCGCTCCCTGGTGCGCATGACCTGGTGTTCGCGACGGCGAGTCATCACTCCAAACCCACGCTGGGATTGCTGACAGGAAACTATCCGGAGACTGGGACGATCAAGATTCAAGCAGCGGGGTTTGATCCGGCGTTGTTTACGGTCAATGCGTGGGGAGATTCGTCGCCGCATGAGAAGCCTCGCCGATCGCATCTGCCTCCGGTCGCGATGGAGTTGTACCACGCGGAGAAAGAGGTCAGGATCGATCCCCAATCTGTGGTGATCATCGGCGACACTATTCATGATGTGTCGTGCGGGAAAGACAATGGCTGCCGTGTGCTCGCGGTCGCGACGGGACATGCGGGCTTTGATGAACTCGTCGATGCGGGAGCAGACCATACGGTCGAGGATTTGAAAGACACTGATGGAATCCTTCAATGGATCCTGGGGGACGACTGAGCATGGGCACCACATCACAATCTGACATTCATCCGACAAGCGGGAAGCAGCGATTCGGCGCGATCGATTCGCTGCGAGGGTTTGCGCTGCTGGGGATTCTGGGACCGAACATTGTGGCGTTCTCGCAACCGATGAACGCGATGACGGATCCGAATGTGATCGGGGACACTCCTGCGAATCATCTGGCGCACACGATCACGACAACTGTGTTCCTTGGGAAGTTTATGTTCCTGTTCGCGTTGCTGTTCGGATCCGGCGTGATCATGTACGCACGCAAGTATGATCAGCGCGAGCTCGGGGACATCTGTGCTCGATGTGGGTATCCGATGAAGGGGCTCGATGGTGATGTTTCTTGTCCCGAGTGCAACTGTCCCGATCGCAAAACAAAGAAGCACAAACTTAGCGAGGGCGCGACGCTCTGGTATATCCGCTGTTGTCTCTTGCTGATGTTCGGGATGATCCACGCGTACTGCTTCTGGTACGGCGATATTCTTACCTTCTACGCGATCTCTGGACTCACCGCGTTATGGTGGATCCGTCGATTGAATCCGAAACTGCTGTTCTTTGGTGGGATGGGGTTGTATTTCTTTGGTTCGCTGCTGCTGATCGGATTCTCGTTCCTTGGTTACAACGCTCTGAGTCAGGGGCAGACCACAGTGGACTCGTTCGGTGCGAATCCCGATGTGGAGATCGCGGGATACACAGGGACCTACATCGAAGCGTTCAAGGTTCGATTCTTCTCGGTACTTTTCATGCAGTTGGTGCTTGGGATCTTCTTCCAGCCGATCCTCTGGGGGATTATGGCGATGGGGATGGGGCTGACCAAGATGAAGATTTTGACTGGTGAGCGGTCGCTCAGGTTCTACGCGATCTGGGCGCTGGTGCTGCTCGGGGCCGGGATCCCGATGACGGCGATTGGGTATTCGCTGGTGCATCAGCACTTCACGCTGCTGCCGGGTTTCATCTGGCAATCGATGGCTCAGCCGATCGGTGTGCCGATCGCGTTGGGGTATGGCACGCTGATCTTGGCGCTGACCAAGTGCGACTGGGCGCGGTTTGTGACCACGCCACTGGCGGCGGTCGGTCGGATGGCGCTGAGCAACTACTTCTTGCAAACCTTCCTGTGCACAACGATTTTCTATGGGTACGGCATCGGATTCGGACTCTTTGCGCAACTTGAATATCCGATGATTTGGCTCGTCGTGCTCGGCGTGTGGAGTGTCAATATCATCTTCTCAATGCTGTGGTTACGCGTGTTCGTGATGGGGCCGTTTGAATGGGTGTGGCGCGTGCTTACTTATCGACAGCTTGTCCCCATTGTGCGCCGATCTTCCTCCGATCTGCCCATTGGAACGCATAATTCGGATTGAGTCGCTACAATTATTGTGTCGGGATTGAGCACGATCAGGATGGTCTGTGTGCTCCCGTGTTGATCGGAACGGTCTGGACTGAACGGACCGGCAAGGAGGCCTGCAGATGCCAAGCTCGTATCGTGCTCTCTGTTCTGATTTTTACATCAACTCAAAGTTGAATGTCCGCATGGAGCTTCCAAGCAATCGCGAGCCGGTGCTGGATTTGTTTGAGCGCACTCGACGATCGTTCCCGGCGATGAACGCGTTCCGTCGGTACAAGGATGAACTGGCGCTTGAGTCAGCGGCGAATGCTCAGCCTCATCGTTGGATGGCGATCCGTGCGGCTTCGGTTCGGAGCGGGGTTGTGAATCCGAGCAACGAGGATGAGATGTACTCGCTGCATCGACTCGCGGCGGAGGTGTCTCCGTATTACTTGTCGATCTCGCCGTTGGATCTTGAGTACATCGAGTTGTTGTATGGTTTTGATCTTGCCGCGAAAGAGAATCATGATGAGATTGCGGCGAGCGCTCTGCTCGCGGGGTCTCCGCTCGCGGCGTTGATTGATAACGAGTCGATCAAGATCAGCGATTGCCAGCCTTTGCTTGGGATGAATCTGCTTGATGAACCTGGACTGGAGGCGCACTTTGAGATCAAGACGCGGACCAAGTCTGGGCCGGGCGCACATAGCGCTGGATCATCAAGCGAACCGATCTCGGTGTACCTGACGCTGCGGAGATATGACCCGGTGACGGATCTGAAGGATCTCGGTACGCAGCTGAACGAGTTGATCGAGCGGGGGCAGGATCTTGTGGATCAGTACGCGGTGCCGAATCTGCTGCTCCCTTTGCGGGAAGAGATTGGCTCGCGTTCGTATTAAGTGATTTTGATGTATACTTGTTCGATGCTTTCGATTCTTCTTGCGCAGTCCAGTTCTTCTGTCTCTTCCATGCTGATGTGGATTTTGATCCTGATCGTTGTGGTCTTGATTGGAGGCTTCATCGTCTTCACGCTCCGCAGACGAATGTTGTCCCACGATGATTCGGTGAGCGTGGGATCCTCTGGATTGCTCGATCATCTGCATCAGATGCACAAGTCTGGCGAGATCGATGATGAGGAGTTCGCTCGCGCGCGGAGCTCGATCCTCATGAAGGTCCAGGAGGACATGGACGCACGCAAATCGAGTGACGAGCAGTCGGGGTGAGTGGTTGGGAGTACTGGTTGGAATTCTGGGTGGGGTTGTGCGGATTAAATCAAATGCACGGGCACTCAGCACTGGATTGGGCTGATTCAAACTGGTACTCTTGAGCAATGAGGGCTAGGGTTTTCGGTCGATGTTCTTGTGGCGCACTTATCGCGCCGTTTCATCGCAAAACCGCGTAGAATCGGGTTGAGACGGCACCCCGATCCACCCGATAGCAGTGGAACCTGCCTTGTTATTTTCCGGCAGTGAACCACATGAGAGATCCACATGACCAACACCGATCCAATGAATAATCCGCACGCTCAACCAGTGAACTCCATGGGTTCAGAAGGCTCAGACTCCTCCAACTCCGGATCCGGCGACGGTTCAGGTGGTGATGGAGGCGGGGCTGGCGGTTCGGGTGGCGATGGCGGCAACGGGGGATTCCGCGGCCGTAAGGTGACCACCTGCTCATTCTGCGGCAAGACCTCTCGAGAGGTCGGACCGATGGTCGAAGGACCTGGCGAGGTGTACATCTGTAACAACTGTGTAGAGCTCTGCCAGAACATCTTCAAGCAAGAGCGCCGGCGCGTGTCGTCGGTCTCGGCGCAGCTCTCGGAGATCCCGTCCCCACGCGAGATCGTCGAGTTCATGAATCAGTATGTGATCGGTCAGCAGATCGCGAAGCGCTCGCTATCGGTCGCGGTGCACAATCACTACAAGCGTCTGATGCACCACGAATCGGAGCACGCGGATAACATCGAGCTTGATAAGTCCAACATCCTCCTGATCGGACCGACCGGTTCGGGGAAGACTCTGCTCGCCAAGACCATGGCTCGCATGCTCAAGGTCCCATTCGCGATCGGTGACGCGACCACGCTCACGGAAGCGGGCTATGTGGGTGAGGATGTCGAGAATCTCCTGCTCAAGCTCCTGCAGAACGCGGACTTTGATGTCGAGGCGGCACAGCGCGGGATCATCTACATCGACGAGATCGACAAGGTCGGCAAGACCTCGTCCAATGTCTCGATCACACGCGATGTTTCGGGTGAAGGCGTGCAGCAGTCGCTCCTCAAGATGCTTGAGGGCACGGTCTCCAATGTCCCACCTCAAGGTGGACGCAAGCATCCTGAGCAGCAGTACATCCAGTTCGATACCACGAATGTTCTGTTCATTTGTGGCGGTTCGTTTGTCGGACTGACAGACATCGTCCGCCGTCGTCTTGGGAAGACACGGATCGGGTTTGGTGGCGCGGCGACTTCCGCTTCGGACACCAAGGGTCGTCAGCACTTCGCATCGGAAGATGCGGAGAAGGAATGGTTGCAATCGCAGATCTCCAACGAGGATGTTGTTGAGTTCGGTGTGATTCCTGAGCTTGTGGGTCGTTTGCCGGTCATCACTCCGCTGATGCCGTTGACGAACGAGGCGCTGGTCCAGATCTTGACAGAACCAAAGAACGCGCTCGTGAAGCAGTTCCAGCACCTCTTCAAGCTTGAGGGCGCTGAGCTCACTTTCACAGAAGATGCGTTGCTTGCGATCGCGGAGAAAGCCGCGAAGCGTGCGACCGGTGCTCGTGCACTGCGTGCGGTGATGGAAGACACGATGCTGGATCTGATGTACCACCTCCCAGACATGGACAATGAAGGGGCGCACTACATCATCGATGCGGCACACATCGAGCATCCACGATCGCTCGAAGAACTGCGTGTCTCTAAGGCACACACGGCGTAAAGTTAACCCGATTGAAGAACAAAGCCCCGGTCATGCCGGGGCTTTTTCATTGGTGTGTTGGGATGGATCAGTTGATCCGCGTCGCGACGCGGACGGATTCGCTCCCGACCTTCGCGTGCGCGAGTGCGTAGAGAATGATCGGCGAATCGATCAACCCACGCATCGTGTGCGGGTCGTCGGAGATCAGATGGAGCTGGATGTCCGATTCGCGATCTGAGGATTTCGGCATCGCGAGCGTCGGTTCGGCACGCAGGATCAGCGGTAGGTGCGCTCGCACCCAAGCGCGAACCGTTTCGAGTCGACCCATCGGGGCGCGATGGTCATCGTCGGCGACAAGATGGAGCTTGCCTTGGTCGTCCACGCAGAGTTCGACATCGAGCGCAAACGGGCATCGTGTTTCGATGAGCGCCAAACCCTCGATGAGACTCGCGTGGTTGGTGCTCGGCTTCGCGGTCTCGATGGTGACGGGAGGCTCGGTCATCTGCTCCACGGTCGGGCGGATTTCTGCTGGGATCTGCTCGAGTGCTTGCGATGCTTCGGGAGCGATTTTGGGTTGAGATAGGTGTTGAGCTGCTGATGGGGCAGTCGTTTGGATCGTGTCCAGTGCCGGGACACCACATCCGATCTCGATGAGTTCATCAAGAATGCTTGTGACCTCGTGAGCGACGGAGTCGCGGTAGATATTCGATGTTCCGGTCGCATCGATGCGTCCGGCGGCGTCGATGATTTCGATCGGACGATCAAGAAACGCATCCACCGCTCGCGTGAGCTTGGCGCTCGCATCGGCGACTTGCTGACCGGTCGCGCCCATGACTGCGAGACGCAGGTGCGGTGTCCCGATGACCTCATCGGCATCCCAGACGCTGGTGAGGGTCTTGATCAATCGGTAGGACGCGACGATCGCGGTCTCATCAGCGCCGGTTAGGATGGTGATCTCGTCGATCTCATCGCGATCGAGCAGTTCGGGTTCGGTGGTCTCGTCCACACGGAGGATCACTCGATCCGCGATCGAATCGACCACAGCGAGTGCATCATGGAGCGAGGCGCACTCGCGGGATTCGATTTGTTGCGATCCGGCGATCAGATCCACTGATGTCGATCCCGCGGCGGCGCGAATGAGCGCGACGACCTCGTCTTTGCGACGAGCGGTCGAGCACGCGTACTGGCGGACCCAGAGCGATGCACGAACTGGGAGATGACCGAGAAGCACGGCTTCGATGCAAGGGACCGAACCCAATCCGGACTCGATCGCGTGCTCGACACGAGCGACCGCTTGCTCAGCGAGGTGTGGCTTGCACGTTGGGGTTTCTTGAGGCTCTTCTTTCCGAGCTTCGATCTCGATTGGTGGACGCGCGAGACGGACAGGCACTGCTGGACGGTTCGAGTCGACCGAATTGGTCCCGGTGCTCGAGAATGGTTCGGGCGCCAGTTCGCTGTCTCCGAGGAAGAGATCAGCGAGCGCGTCGTATTCGCCGTCGTCGATCCCGGCAAGTTTCATGAAACCACCTGCGTTTGCAGAAGCTCCGGCTTGGTCGATTGTGCGGTCGTTGTCGTCCATCGTGAGTCTCCACTCATGTGCTGCTCGTCCTGAGCGTCGTGAGCTGTCTATATCCTACATGAAACTGCAATGCTTTACGCCCGCACGCGGACGATGTTGTTTTGTGATCCGATCCCGTTGCGGATGCTGGTTGGGTTGTGCTCGTCGAGCACCCATTGTCCATCCACAACGAGCTTGTATTCATACGATCCAGCGGGGAGTTTGCAGTAGAGCTCGTAGATCCCGAGCTGCTCGTTGAGCGTGAGCTTGGAAAGCGCGGGGTTCCAGGCGTTGAAACTGCCTGCAATGCGGACATCTTCGCCGAGTGAAGCGGGCTGTACGAACAGCGCCCCTCCGGTCACTGGACGGACTCCCAGCAGATGACGGACCTGCTGTGCGGGTTGCTGTGGAGCTGGGGTGACTACGCGGTCATCCACAACTTCAATAGCGACTGGACGATGCGGCATCATCGAGCGCCGAAGTGGTGTGGGTGATGGTGCAGTGGCAACAGCTGTGGTTGCAGCTGCAGCAGCCGGCTCATGATTGAGGTTGCGTGCTCGGACCGCCATTTCTTGGGCGCGGGTGAGCTTCGGGGTTTCGATTGCAACAGCGTCTACGGACTGTGCGATGAGGTTGTTTGTTGAGCCGTTGGAGGTGATTTGGAGTTCTTCTGAGCTGTGATCTGAGTCGAGTTCTTCTGAACCTGGCTCTGGACGATCGATCGCGGCGTGTTCGATGAGCCATTCACAGAGTGAGCGGTAGTCTTCGGCGCCTGTTGAATCAGATCGGAATGCTTCGATCGGCTGACCAAAGCTCGCGGCTTCTTTCAATGTTTGGTCGTAGCGTATGACGAGTGGGATCAGTCCGGTCCCGAATCGATCGCGAAGATCGTCGAGCAGGTCGCGAGCGAGCGGCTGATTCGGATCATGCATCGTTGCGAGCACGCGTGGATTCAGTCGCAGACCCACACGACGAGCGATCGAGCGGACAGTCTGGACCTGCTTCGCGGCGCCCTTGAGGGAGAAGAAGCTCGTCTCGACAGGGATGATGACTTCACGGCCTGCTGCGATCGCGTTGTATGAGAGGAGACCAATCGAAGGGGAACAGTCGATAATGCAGACATCGTATCGACGAGGGACCTGTCCAGTTTCGTCTGCGTCCTGACTGAGTCGAGAAACTCGATCGATCACAGAGCGTAGTCGGAGTTCCTTTTCGGGTTGTCCCATGAGTCCACCGTTTGCGGATTCAATCCCGGCGAGCATCATGTGGCTCGGGATCAGATCGAGATTGCGGGAGACATGCCAGACGAGTCGGTCGTGATTCAGTTCGCTCGTCGGCTCAGCACGGAGTGCGTCGTAGATTGTTTGGTCGAGTTTGTCTTCTGGGACACCCAGTCCTGCGGCGCAGTGAGACTGGGGGTCCATATCTACGAGGAGTGTGCGGCACCCCCTAGCCGCGAATCCTGCGGAGAGGTTGATGGCGCTGGTGGTTTTCCCACAGCCGCCTTTCTGGTTGATGATGACGATCGTCCGCACGCGAGCTCAGCCTTTCATCGGTGAACAAGCCCGATGAGTGCTTTTATCGGAAGCATGCGCCGGATCGCTCCAATCTGGAGCGAACTTGACACGAATCTAAAGGGTTTCCCCCAAAGCAGATGCCATGTCGTATAAACCGAGGTTCAAATCAGCAGCGGATCGCGTCGAATCCGGCGGCGAGGTGCGATGGATCCGCGTCTGCGAAGACCTCGCATTTGCCTCGCTGGATCGGGTAAATCACGCGGACTGATCCAGCGGTTGCTTTCTTGTCGTGTCCCATCCGCTCGATCAGATCGTCGTTGCTTGGGAGTCCCGGTACACGAGATGGGAGCGCGACGCGATCGAGCAGCGACACCAGCTCGTCCCCCACTGTTGGGGAGAGATTGTGAGCGGACTCCGCGGCTCTGCATGCGGCGACCATTCCGAGCGCGACGGCTTCGCCGTGATGAAGTGGGGCGAGGGAGGGGTCATCTTTGTTTGGGGAGAGATGCGCGATGGTCTCGATCGCGTGTCCGAAGGTGTGACCGAAGTTGAGGAGCATCCGTCCGCCTTGCATGCTCGTGTCTTCGCGTTCGTCCGCGGCGACGACACTCGCTTTGAGCGCGACATTGCGGGAAACCAATTCACTGATAGCCTGCGGCTCAAAGGCGATGATCTGATCGAGATTCGCGATCATCCAGTCCATAAGCTCGGGATGGTTGAATCCGTGAGCGATGCAGCCGTGCTTTATGCACTCGGCGAGTCCTGATCGGCGATAACGAGCTTCGAGCGAATCGAGTACATCGATATCTGTGATGACGAGATCGGGTTGCCAGAATGCGCCGACGAGGTTTTTGAGTAGCTTTGGGGAGCCATCGGCGTTGCTGATCTGCAAGTTGAATCCGGTTTTCCCGCCTACTGAAGCATCGACCATCGAGAGCAGCGTGGTCGGACACTGGATAATCGGGACGCCTCGACGATAGCTCGCGGCGACAAATCCGGCGAGATCCCCGACGATCCCTCCTCCAAGCGCGATCACGGGATCGACTCGAGAATGTCCTGTCGATGCGATCTGCGTCAGGAGATCCTGATAGGTTTCGATGGTCTTTATGGACTCGGTTGGCGTGATCGTTGCGGTTGAAACTTTGAGTCCGATCGCTTCACAAGTCCGCTCGATCGCTTCGAGGAAACGCGTTGGGACTCCCGAATCGACCACCACAAACGCGTTGCGGGCGCCGCTTTGATGCATGGATGTGAGCGTGGGATGCAGGTGCTTGAGAGAGCCGGGACCTATGGCGATGTCGTATCCCCGATCTCCGAGCTGGACATGCACCGTGCTTGGACTGCTCACGCTTGAGTCTCGCTTGCAGGCGGGATGAACGGCGGAACCTCGACCATCGGTGCTTCAGGCCACATGGATTCGAGATCGTAGTGGGCGCGAGCATTGGGCTCGAAGACATGCACGACTACATCGACAAAGTCTGCGAGTAACCACAGCGCGTCGTTGTCGCTGGAGATGTGATAGGCGCTGGTCCCGAAGCCCTTCGCGACATCGTTAAGGTTCTCGAGCGATGATCGCATCTGACGAGCGGAGGTTCCCGATCCGATGACAATAAATCCGGTGACAGGCGAGGTCTTGTGGACATCGAGGATCACCACATGCTCGCACTTATCTCCGAGTAGGGAGGTGCCCATCGCTTGCGCAAAGTCCCGCGCCTGCTCGACTTCGAGGATCCCCTGTTGATCTGAGAGGGTGGTCCCTCCTCCAGTGCTTGGGGATGGATCAGGGGCTGAAGAGTGTTGGTCGCTGTGTTCGTTCATATAGATCAAGGATAGGCGGATGGGTCCGGATTCCCCAGTGGAAACCGACTCATTCAAGGAACGGATCTGGTTCGTGATAATCCCGAGTTGGTGCTCTTTGGATCTGACCTGGACGCTGGTAAACGCATCCGGTCCACCCAGTCCGATTGCAAGGGATGAGTGTTCTTTCGAGCACGAGTCCGAGACCTTCGAAGCCGTCTTTGAGCGGCGCGAGATCGGATTCTTCGGTCACAATCGCGATCAATAAGCCGCCGGGACGAACGACACGACCAACCTCGACAATGACGCGGGCGCCCTCTGGGGTGTCTTTGGTCCCTCGGAGCAGATCCACGCATACCACCGCTTCGAACGCACCATTGATCTCCCCTTCGAGTGCTTCGATCCATCCGAGCTCAAATGAGCAGTGATCAGATCGGTGGCGCTGACGCGCGAAGCGGATCGATTCGCCATCACGATCCACGGCGACGATCCCACCTGATGGGCCGACAGCGTGCGCGAGGAGTGCGGAGCCACCTCCAGTCCCGCATCCGAGTTCGAGGACGCGCATGCCGGGACGGATGTGTTCGAGGAACTGCGCGTAAAGCACAATGCGCGGATCGTGTCCTACATCAGCATAAAGACGGCTGTTGGTGTAGCGGATGCGCATACCTCTTCGGCCATCCATATCGATCCAGGGGAGTCGGACATCGTATTCTTTGACACCGGGACCTGTATCGCTGAGTGCTCTTCGCAGGGAGATCCCGGAGCGTTCTCGGTAGCGGATGCCGTCTTGCATCGTGATGGTGCGTTTATAGACTCCGAGGTAGCGGAGCAATCGTTTGAACTTATAGAGAACGCGGGAGCCTGCGGACATCAGGAGCCTCGATGACTCGCTTGGCGAAAGAGCGAACCCTGACGCATGGTGACGCGCGGATACACGGCGGGACGCCTATCAGCGCACGAGTTGACAGGGATCCACGGTGTTGCTTCGTGCTGGAGCGAGATGGTCCGCGTGATCCCTTCATGCGCGTGCTCACTCGCGGCGAGGTCCGGCGTGTTGCATTCCTGCGAGAGGTGCAGCAGCACGAGGTGCTCACGCGGCTTCATGCGCGATACGGCGTGGGCGCTGAGTTGATTGCTGAGGTGCCCCGATCCTCCCATGATGCGTTTCTTGAGGTACGCGGGTCTCCCCGATGCTTCCTGCATGTCGGGACAGTAGTTGGATTCAATTGCGAGGGTGTCTACATCGCTGAGGTGTTCGATGAGTCCAGGCGTGACTCTGCCGCAGTCGGTCGCGTATCCGAGGTGTGCGGTCTTCCCTGCATCGTTGTCGAACACGAAACGGAAGCACGCGACTCCGAGAGAATCGTGCGAGAGGACTTCGGTAAACAAGCGAAGATTCGGACCAAGCTCGTGCTCGTTGTCGAAGGGTTCGGTCTTGAGTGCGAGCAGTCCCATGCGTTCGGCGCGTCCGAGGTGTCCTCGATGAATCATGAGCTTGGCGCGGAAGTAGCCGGGACGGATCGCGCGGACCCATCCTGCGTAGCAGTGATCCGAATCGAGGTGCGTGTAGATGATCGCGTCCACTTCATCGGGACGGATACCACGCTGCGCGAGCAGCGATGCGGTTCTGCGTGGACTCAGTCCCGCATCGATCAGGTAGACTCGACGCGGAGAAGTTTCTGTGCGCGGGATAACAAGCACGCTGCAGTTCCCTCGTGATCCGGAGGCGAGGACACAGAGCGCGGCGTGTGCGCCGTTGAGATCAAACGGTGCGTTCTCATTTCCCGCTTGGATCGGAAAGAGACTCATGCGCGTGCGATGAGAGGGCCTTGGTCGTCGATAGCGCGTGAGCGTTTGCGTCCTCCGACTGGACAGATCGCGCGTTTGGAGCTTATGACGAACTCGTAGATGTCTTTGACCGCGGAGGACTCCTGAGCGCGAGCTTCGAGTTCCTTGTGCATCTCCTTCGCTGGAAGATTGCGTCGGAAGACCTCGGTATACGCACGCTTGACGGCGTTGATATCGTCTCGGCTCATCCCGGCACGGCGCATCCCGACGACATTGATCCCCACGACGGTGTTTCGTTCAGAAGCCATGAAGTATGGTGGTAGGTCGTTGGTGAGCGTCGTGACTCCTGAGGTCATCGCTTGACGACCAACGCGTCCAAACTGGTGGAGCATGGTGCCGCCGGAAAGAATAGCGCGGTCGTGTACCTCGCTGTGTCCACCCAATCCTGTGTTGTTGACCATGACGACATCGGAACCGACCCACGCATCATGACCGGCGTGGGTGTTGACCATGAAGAAGGTGCGGTCTCCAACATGCGTCGGTTTATCTGCGTTGGTCGCGGCGTGGACAGTGGAGTGCTCGCGGAAGATGCAATCCGAACCGATCTCGACCCCTGCGGTTGGCATTCCCGGTTTGAACTTGAAGTCCTGGGGCTCGAATCCGATGAGCGCTCCGGGATAGAAGGTGGTGCGTTCACCCACAGTCAGTGGTCCCTGGAGGTGAACGGATGCCATGAGTCGGACGCCTGCTCCGAGCGTGACCTTGCCCATCACAACACAGTTTGGACCGATCAGGACATCTTCGGCGAGGGTGACTTCGTCGCCGATGATCGCGCTTGGGTGGATATTGCTCATGCGAAGAGTCTAGGTCGATTGCATACCATCTGCTGTGCCCGATCCCTCCAAACCATCCCAGTTTTTATCCCGTTTCGTGCTCGGGAAGATGCCGTATACAGAGGCGTATGAGGTCCAGTGCGAGCATCACCAAGCGGTGCTCGAATCGAGGGAGCAGGACCGATCCGAGATCGGACGGATCTTGATGGTCGAGCATCCGGCGGTGATTACCGTCACGAGACGACCTGAAGCGGCGTCGCATGTCATCGCGTCAGAAGAACTGCTCGCTCAGCACGGTGTGGAGTTGCATCAGACCGATCGGGGTGGCGATGTCACCTATCACGGTCCTGGACAACTGGTGTGCTATCCGATCATCGATCTCAACGCGGTGAAAGTCCGGATTCATGAGTACATCCGTTTGCTCGAAGCCGCGGTCATCGGGACCTTGGCGGAGTATGACATTGTCGGATCGACCGATCCCGATGCGACTGGGGTGTGGATTGATCCTAAAGACAACCCACAGCATCGTTTCGAGAGCGATCAATCCGCGAAGGTTTGCGCGATCGGGGTGCGTGTTCGCAAGTGGATCACCCTGCACGGGCTCGCGATCAATCTGAGCACCAATATGGATCACTACAAGCTCATTGTCCCATGTGGTCTCGCAGGGCGCCCTGTTGTCTCGATACAGCAGATTTTGGGAGATCGTGCTCCCTCGATGAGTAATCTTGTAGACTCGTTGTATTCCCATCTCAGCGGCTTGCTCATTGAGCAGATTGAAGCCGTGAACACGAAACCAAAGCTTTAGGAACTGGTAGAAATCAGCATGACTCAATCCAATCCCTTTCGTACACACCTATCCCGCTTTCTGATCGTTTCAAGCGTTGTGCTATTCGGCGCGAGCTTACAAGCACCGGCTTGGTCGAGCACGCCTGAGACTGCTCGCGAGATGAGAAAGCAGCGTGCTCAGCGGAACCTCGAAGAGAACAAGAAGAATCTGCAACGCAAGGCACGCGATGCTAAGCTTCCAGAGATGGACGCACTGATCATCGAGGAATACACACGCATGATCGAGTACATTGGAGATGCGCAGCGTGAGGGGAGAGCGCCGGGAACGCAGGGAATCAAGGACGCAGCGAACTATATCGAGAACGAACTCAAGCAGATTGGATTGCAGCCGGCATTCAGTGAGACAGAAACCACTGAAGACGGCGTGGAGATTGTCACCAAGAACGCGAGCTTTCGACAAGCGGTCCCGATCGGGTACTCGCTCAGCGCCAAAGTTCAATCCATGTCGGTCAACGGCGATGATTTGATCGCGGATCACGAGTTCGCACCACTTGCGTATTCGGGATCGACCGATGCGGAGGGCGAGGTGGTGTTCACGGGGTATGCCGTGGTCTCGGGACCTGATGGGTATCTTGGGTTTGATTCCAACGAGAACCTCGAGGGCAAGATCGCGATGTGCCTCAAATACGAGCCGATGGATGAGCAGGGGAACTCGCTCTGGAGAGAGGACGGATGGTCTCATCACTCACGATTGACCTACAAGATCAGCGCGCTCGAACGGCGCGGAGCTGAAGCGGTGCTCATTGTTTCGGTTGATGATGCGAACGACATCAACGCGGGAATCCTCGACTCCATCGGATCGACCTCACCACCAGCGGGTGTGCGGCGTGGGAATCGTGGCGGTCCGAAGTTTGATATCCCAGTGCTCTCGATCACTTCAGAAGTGGCTCAAGAAATCCTCGATCGAGGAGGTTTGCAGCTCGACGAGTTGATCGCACGAGCAAACATAGAAGGAGTCGTTGAGGAGATCGATGGATCAGCTATTGAAGTGAGCGTCGAGATCGAACGCACCCCCACTTTCACAGACAATGTCGGCGCGGTGCTTGAAGGCAAGGGAGAACTCGCGGACGAGTACATCGTCATCGGGGCTCACTACGATCATGTCGGATACGGACACTTCGGATCACGCGGCGGACACACTGGGATCATCCATCCAGGCGCCGATGACAACGCGTCGGGAACCTCTGGAGTCATCCTCGCGGCGAAGCGTTTGAGTGAACGCTACACGCAGCTTGCTCCGGATCAAGACGCACGCTCCGTGCTGTTCTTGCTCTTCACGGCAGAGGAGTCGGGACTCAACGGCTCGCGTTTTTATGTCAACAATCCGATCGCTGGGATTGATCAGCACACGATCATGCTCAACATGGACATGATCGGAAGACTCGAATCCGATCCACTGGAGATTGGTGGCTTTGAATCCAGCAAGGAGCTCGATGCGCTCGCGACTTATCATCTCGACAACTCGGGGATGGTGTACGACCGGAACACTTCTGTTGGGAATGGTCGATCTGATCACGCGAACTTTGAGAACAAGGACATCCCGAACATGTTCTTCTTCACTGGGTTGCATGATGACTATCACACACCAGACGACACGCTCGACAAGATCGACATCGAGGGCGCGGCGCGGATCGCGATGACGGTCTCTGACATTGCTTTTGGAGCCGCGATGACGAGCGAGCCGTTCCTTCATGCGCGTGATATTGGTACTGGGACAGACGACGATCAGGGGAACTCGCAACCCAAGGTCCGGATCGGGATCATCCCGGCGGACCACACCAAGGGGGGCTTGCTCATCCAGCGCGTCTTCGACGAGACCTCCGCAAGCGAGGCGGGTCTCATGCAATACGATCGCGTCACGCACTGGAACGGCGAGCGGATCAAGTCGGTTGAGTCGTGGTCACCGGTGCTACTCAAGCATCAGCCGGGCGATGTGGTGAAGCTGACAGTGGATCGTGGTGGGGATGTGATCGAGGTGGAGTTGACGCTTAAGGGCATCGAGTAATAGGACTCCTATAATCCTCCATGGCCTCAAGCAAAGCATCCAAACCTGAACTCGAAACCGTAGAGCCGATCGGCGCTCGTGTCCTGATCCGCAAGGACGAGGACAAGAAGCAGACCTCCAAAGGCATCCACCTCCCTGACAAGATCGAGATCCCCACCATCACTGGGCGCGTCGTCGCGATCTCGACACAGGTGGACAACGATCCGGATTACCCAATCCGCAACTACGATCGGATCCTCTTTAATCCCAAGCACGCGATCCCTGTGGATTTCGAGGGTGACAATCGTTTGTTCGTGATTCCTGTTGAGGATGTCGTCGCGGTGTTCCGCAAAGACGGCTGACGCGATGCGGTTCCCTGATCCATCACAGCTCTCGATTGATACGCTCCCTGAGCAGCTTTCGCTCCCGAGATGGTCGCGGGGAGTTGGGCGGTCATCGCTTGATGTGACGATCCGTCCACCTGGTTCCAAGAGTCTGACGAATCGGGCGCTGTTGCTTGCCGCGATCGGTCCGGGGGAATCGACGATCAATCACCCGCTCATCGAAGCGGACGATGCGCAGCGGATGCTCGCGGCGATCCAGCAACTGGGCGCCAAAGTCGAGCACGATGAGCACTCGGTCCGCATCACTGGGACCAATGGAAGACTCTTAGTTGATCCAAACAACAGCACGATCAATCTCAACAACGCGGGGACGGCGACGCGGTTCCTCTCTGCAGCGGCGCTGCTCGCGGATAGGCCGATGACGATTACTGGGAATGAACGGATGCAGCAGCGTCCGATCCGAGAGCTCGGGGATCTGCTCACCACGCTGGGCGCGACAGTCGAGTATCTCAAGGACAACAGCTCTCCTCCGATCCGGATCACGCCTCCGGATGACCTGTCGTCGATCCCGACGACGGTGGAGATCCAGCCGACGCAATCGAGCCAGTTTGTTTCGGCGCTGATGCTCATCGCGCCAATGCTCCCCAATGGACTGACGATCACACAACCCAATGGCATCACCTCCGAGAGCTATGTGCGGATGACATTCGAGCTGCTCGATCATCTCGGTGTGCAGACGCAGCATTCTGGGGATCTCTCAGTGATCCGGATCCAGCATGGGATGGATCGCTTTGTCCTGGATATTGAGCCTGATGCATCGGGCGCGACCTATTGGTGGGCGGCGGGTGCGCTGCTCCCTGACACGCTCGTACGCGTCCTCGGGATCGATCTAAGCAAGAGCCAGCAGGGTGATGCGCGATTCCCGGAGCTGCTTGAGCAGATGGGATGCACGATCGTGACTGGTGAGGACACGATCGCATGCCGAGGGACGAGCTCACTGCGTCCCATCATGTGTGATATGCGGGATATGCCGGACGCAGTGATGTCGCTCGCGTCCGTCGCGTGCTTCGCATCGGGAACCACGATCATCCGAGGGGTCAAAACACTCCGCGTCAAAGAGTGCGATCGCATCGAAGCGATGAAGACCGAACTCGGGAAGCTCGGGGTGACGATCGCGGACAACCTCAACGGCGACGAGGACACGCTCTCGATCACGCCTCCAGCAGATTTACGATCCCCAGAATCTCCGGTCTACATGGACACCTACGACGATCACCGAATGGCTATGTCGTTGTCATTGCTTGCGTTGCGCCTCGACAACATTGTCATCAACGATCCCAAGTGCGTTGCGAAGACCTATCCGGGGTTCTATCACGATCTTCGCCGCGTCTACGATCCGTCTGATGTCGTTTGAGCTGGTTTGGTCGCGGTTTTGAAGTTGTGTTTGCGGCGATCCCGGCTGTGCTGTATGGTGAAGAATCATGATTCAATATCTCGATATCCTCCAACGCGTGCTCAAAGAGGGCACCCCCTGCGATGACCGGACCGGAGTCGGGACGCTGTCCATTTTCGGTCATCAATCCAGCTACTACCTTGATCCAAATGCTCCTGGCGCGATCGAGCACGAGATCAAGACGGGACAAACCGCGGGCTTCCCGATCATTACGACGAAGAAGCTCCATCTGCGCTCGATCATCCACGAGCTGCTCTGGTTCCTCAGCGGCGACACCAATATCAGCTACCTCAAAGAGCACAACGTCCGCATCTGGGACGAGTGGGCCGACGAGAACGGCGACCTGGGTCCGGTCTATGGACATCAGTGGCGGTCATGGGCGAGTCCCGACGGATCGACGCTTGATCAGATCTCGAATCTGATTGATGGACTCAAGAACAACCCCCACTCCCGTCGGCACATTGTCACGGCGTGGAATCCGGCGCAGGTCGATGACATGGCGCTGCCCCCCTGCCACTGCTTGTTCCAGTTCCATGTCGCGAGGTCCAAGGACAAGGGACCCGATTGGCTTTCGTGCCAGTTGTATCAGCGTTCAGCGGATCTGTTCTTGGGGGTGCCGTTCAATATCGCGTCTTATGCGCTGCTGACCAAGATGGTGGCGCAGGTGACTGGACTGCGTGCCGGGAAGTTTGTGCACACGCTTGGTGATGCGCATATCTACCTCAATCACCTCTCTCAGGTCGAGGAGCAGCTGGATCGCGATCCGAGGCCACTCCCGAAGATGTGCTTGAACCACGAGGTGCACGACATCTTCGGATTCACGTTCGAGGACTTCGAGCTCAAGGATTATGACCCCCATCCGCATATCAAAGGTGTGGTCGCGGTCTGAGTGGAATCTGCTGAAATTGTGCCGATCTGCCGATACTTTGGTATGCAGAATCCACAGAATCAGCCGTCGCAAGAAAAAATCTGGATCCATTCGCTCTACCAATCGCAGTTCGACCTGCTCGGCGCCATGTCGGAGGAACTCCTCGAAGCGTTCAAAGCGAAAGGCTACGACGCGGAGATCTTCAATCTATCCCACGACCACATGCCTACTGACGGGACGCTGTTCTTCATGAACACTGGGAACTCGCTCGAGGGACTCCCTCCGGCGCTGTTCTCACCAGATTCTCAGATGCGCGCGATCCAGTACTATGTCGACCATCCCTTTGGTCTCTCCGATGGAGCGATCGATCAGTGGAATCAGATCAACTCTTTGTCCAACTATCGACTCGCGCTGCCTTGCATTGATGACACGCACTTGCTTCGGTACCGATTCCCGAATCTTGTGCACGCGTTCATTCCCCACGGCATCCCGCGCTCGGCGCTGTGTGATCTGGATTCGATGACTCCAGAAAACTTTGCGAATCGTGAGTTTGATGTCGTAGTCACGAGCTCCGTGCGTCCTCAGGAAGAGATCGATGAAGCGATCGCAGAGATTAAAGATCCTGGAATGGTCCAGTTGATCAACTCGCTTGCGAACATGATGATCCGTGATCCAAAGCTTGGATATGTCGCCGCGTGCGATATCGCGCTGGGATCACGCGGGATCATCACTGGGAAGTGGACCACGCAGAAGCACCTCTGGAATCTGGTCATCGCGATCGTCAACCGATTCCGTCGAATCGAAACCGTCAAAGCGCTTCAGGGACTCAAGGTCGGCGTGTTCGGATCTGACGAGTGGGCGAAGCACTGCAGCGGGACAATCAAATACGCCGGACAAGCGACCTACGCGCAGTGCGCCGATGCGTTCAGCAGAGGCCGGATCGGGCTCGCGTGGGGACCGACCCAGTTTGTGCATTCCTACTCGGAACGCATCATGCAAGCAATGGCGGGTGGCGCGTGCGTCGTCGCGGACGATCGATTGATGGTCCGTCATGATTTCAATGGATCCATGGCCGCGACGCATACCAACCCCACCGCGACATTGTTCGATTGGTCAGGGACCAATCTGCATAACGCGCGTGAGAAGATCGACGAACTGCTCGCGCAACCCGATATCGCGCTCGAACAAGCTCGCCGAGGGCGTATCCATGCAGAAAACACCTGCTTATGGGAGCATCGCGTGGATCAGATGTTCAATCTCGTCGATTCGTGTCCGCGTCCGCAGGCGCAGCCAGCTTGATCAGCTGCCCATCTCGTCGATGAACGAGTTCGCTTCGTCAATGGACGCTTCCATATCAGCGATCAGTTGTGCAATCTCTTCTTCAAGCTCAACAAGCGTGTCGTCAAGCGATGCGATCGCTCGTGCATTGAGATTGTGCTTGAGGAATAGCACCTGATCTCCGAACGCCGCAAGGACTGGTCCCATCTTCGATTCCGCGGCTTTCATCGCGCGGAGCACGCTGTTAAACGCTCGGCGTGTCTCGTCGAGCTGCTGCTCCGAGGCGCTGCGGAGCGATTCGGTCGAGTACTCTTCGAGTTCCTCTTCCCATTCCTCGAACAACGCGTCGCCCACACGCTCAACGGACTTGATCTTGGATGACACCTTGTCCGCGCGGCTTTCAGCACGCTCGTATTGCTTCTTGAGTCGTGAGTACGCGTCTTCGAGTTCGCCGCCGTCGAAGTTGGTGAGGGACTTGAGTTCATCGAGCGTGGTCGCGAACTGCTCTTTCGCGTTCTCTTGCGCATCGCGTGTCTCGTCGACTCGATCGACAAGCTGCTCACGCTTGGGAGTCCCGAGCGTCTCTCGCACGGCGATCCCTGTCGAGGCGCATCCTGTCATCGCTGAACCAACGACCAATGCTCCCAACACCATCCCTGTCAACACCACTCGCTTGCTCAACATGATTCGCTCCATTGAAAGAAACACGGAGGCCGTAGAGACCTCCGTGCACTGTATACGAATCTGGTTGGTTTCGCCAGTTTATCGACGGCGACGCACTGCCGCGAGTCCACCCAATGCGAGGACACCCATCGCGCTTGGGGATGGGACGACATTGATCGCGAGCGAGAGCTCGGTGATGTCTTCACCAGTCTGCTGGACCCAGAAGGAGTAATCCCCGGCCCCGAGCGAGGTCAGGCCGCCGGACAACGCACCGATCGATTCGGTCCCGACGACCGACATATCGGTGAGTACAAAGCCCTCGAGACCCGGACCCGTGAACGCATCGGGATCGAAATCGAAGATGCTATCGAACGCGAGTCCCACAAACGCGACACTGTCGAAGCCGCCGGCTGGGTTGAACGCGTCGGTGACGACGATTGAGTCGATCGATTGTCCCGCACCGATGGAGAAGGTGAAGTAATCACGATCCCCTCCTGGGAGTGCGGAATCGACGACCTGCATCGTGACGGTGTTGAGGCCGTTGTCGACGCTGATCAATGTGGGGTTGAAGCGATCGCCGGAGAGATCGCCGTCGATGGACTCGTTGTAGACCGAAGCGGCGGCGGTTGACGCGACAAGCATCGCCGACGCTGCAATTACTGATTTAATCATCCTGTTTTCCTCTCTCTGTAGATAGACACACAGCCGGGAGAAACCCCGGCGACTGGGGGATTATTCGCAGGGGGGAGGGGGTTAGATGCAGAAGATTATCAAACACCTCTCCTCTTACTGTGATAACCAGCAAGTTAAGGCACAGTCAATCTGCAGTTGTGTTCATAAACAACTGATCCCTGTATGAGGCGACAATTGCCATTGTTCTTCTGTATTTGTCACCCAGTTCGCTTTCGTAGGTTATTGTGTAATCAAATGCTTTGACCTTTTCTAAAAACGCCACATTCGCAACGAATACATCATTACAATCGCCAGGGGCAACAATAGTCCACAAAGGATTGATCCTGCGCATTGTGTAATCGCGATCGTAAACAAGATTTTGTTTATTAAATCGCTTAATCAATTCAACAAAGTCACTAAAAGTCTCGTATTGATCCTGACTGTCCTTGAAAGCTAAACCATAAACAACATCTGTTATAATTGCATGCCCAGATCCACTGTTCTTGATTGCCGTAGACTGCTTAGGTGGCGAGTCCATTCCAGGAAAACTGATTGAACTCGGCAAATTCATAGTTGTTTGCAATCTTGGTATTTTGGAAGCCCGAAATTGTCTTTCAGCCAAGTAAATGCCTATCACTGCCAACAGTAACCCAGTCGCAGCATCAACGCTCATTAACCTAATCACAGAAATACCAAATGACAACTCTTGAAGCCAGCAGTTTTCACGAGTTATTGCTTGTATAAAAAATAACGAAGACAGCACAATGCCTATAGCAAACCAGCGATCGATTAAACGTCTCGTAGCTATATGAAACGGCGGCTTTCCTCTTTCTGTGTTTAGCATGCCAGAGTTTGTGTTGATTTGAGTAGCCAAGAAATCTCCTCCTAGCATTGCTCACAACGTATTACGCATGCCTGATTGTTGAATGGCTTTATTATGAAACTTGTCTCTATGGGAATTTTGACGCTTTCACACTCATGAATTCCGACAAATTTTTTATGCCCCACTGAGATCAATGCGTGACCGCAAATCACCGTAGCAACGGAATCATAAGGATACCTTTGCTCATGGCACTCTGCTGGCTTGACTGTAAACACCGCCATATCCAAAACTCAGCAAACACAAGCGACCAAAGCTTGTGTCTTTCCGGTGTTTGTCACTTTATGTTGCATATTTGCAGGCACTTCGACAACTTCCCCAAGCTTCAATTCCCTAGTCGTACCATTCATTTCGAAACAAACTTCTCCATGAATTAACTCAGTTGTTGTAACTCTATCGTGCGTATGACACTCGTGCTCGCCTGGCTCTAACACATAATCTGCCATATCTGACTCCTTTCAAAACAGTTACCAACTACTTACACATGCCAACTTATCTGACACAAAACTAATCGAATAGATCGAAAATTGCAATCACATATAACCAATTACATCATCCCCAAACTCCGAACACTTGCGGAGGGTGGCTCCTTCCATCAGTCGTTCGAAGTCGTAGGTGACTGTCTTTGCACCGATTGCGCCGTTCATGCCCTTAATGATCAGGTCCGCGGCTTCGGTCCAGCCCATAAACCTGAGCATCATCTCTCCTGAGAGGATGACGGATCCTGGATTGACCTTGTCTTGGTTCGCGTACTTGGGTGCGGTGCCGTGGGTTGCTTCGAAGATCGCGTGTCCTGTGTCGTAGTTGATGTTCGCGCCTGGCGCGATGCCGATCCCTCCCACGCACGCGGCGAGCGCGTCGGAGATGTAATCCCCATTGAGGTTCATCGTCGCGACGACATCGTACTCTGCGGGACGCGTGAGGATCTGCTGCAGGAATGCGTCCGCGATGACATCCTTGATGATGATCTCTTTGCCGGTCTTCGGATTCTTGAGCGTGCACCAGGGACCTCCATCGAGGAGCTGGGCGCCGAAGTGCTCGCGAGCGACCTCGTATCCCCACTCCATGAACGCGCCCTCGGTGAACTTCATGATGTTCCCCTTGTGCACGAGCGTGACGCTGTCGCGGTCGTTGTCGATCGCGTACTGGATCGCGGCTTTGACGATACGCGTCGTCCCCTCCTTGGAGACGGGCTTGATCCCGATGCCGCTGGTGTCCGGGAAGCGGATCTTCTCGAATCGGTCTGGGAACGCTTCTTTGAGGAGTGCTTTGAACTTCGTGTTGTCTTCGCTGCCTTCCTCAAACTCGATCCCGGCGTAGATGTCCTCGGAGTTCTCGCGGAAGATGACCATGTTGGTCTTCTCAGGTGCTTTGACTGGTGAAGGCACGCCTTCAAACCAACGCACTGGACGCAAGCATGTGTAGAGGTCGAGGATCTGACGCAATGCGACGTTGAGCGAGCGGATGCCGCCTCCGACTGGGGTGGTGAGTGGGCCTTTGATCCCGACGAGGTACTTGCGGAAATCCTCGAGGGTCTGCTCTGGGAGCCAATCTCCGGTCTCGTCGAACGCTTTCTGTCCCGCGAGGGTTTCGTGCCAGTGCAGTTTGCGCTCGCCGTTGTATGCTTTCTCGACCGCGGCATCGAAGACCTTGACCGATGCGTTCCAGATGTCTGGACCGGTCCCATCGCCGATGATGAAGGGGATGATGGGGTTTGCGGGGACTTGTAGGCCATCAGCGGTCATCGTGATGGGTTCAGCGGTGGTATTCATCGGGAGATCTCCGTATTGAGGGGCAAGGTCCGGTATCTGCTGGTTTGATTCCAACTATAGGCGAATATGGATTTTGCTGCATCTATTCGATGAAACCTCAAAATCTCACACCTGAGCAATGCGCAAGCGTGATTTCCTATCATCGTGGATGAAATACACGACCACCTGCTTCCTGCTCATTGCACTCATGATCTTCGCAGCCGGCTGCGGAGCGACGCAAAATCGGTCAAGCGACACTCCTTCCTCGACCGAAGCTCGATTGTGGGATGATGTGCACACGCTCACCACCCGATTCCCGGATCGAAACGCGACCAACCGAGACCAGCTCGCACAATCAGGTGGATGGATCGCCAACCAGTTCGTCGCGATGGGACTGCAGGTCGATCTCGCACCGACTCCAGCGCTGCCGATCTCTGGTCGTCCTCAGGATGTGAACATCATCGCGGAGATCCCAGGGACGACCAATCCCGACGAGATCATCGTGCTCGGAGCACACTACGACACCGAGGTCAACACGCCTGGCGCTGATGACAACGCATCGGGGGTCGCGGTGATGATCGAGCTGGCGCGTCGGTTCGCGGACAACCCACAGCCCCGCACGCTTCGCTTTATTGCGTTCACTAATGAGGAAAACTCCAACTCACGCGAAGCCGCGGGGAAGGGGCAGTCCAACGGGATGGGATCACTGACCACTGCGCTCTCATCAAAGATGAAAGGCGAGAACATCATCGCGATGCTCTCGCTCGAGATGCTTGGGTACTACTCCGACGAGCCCAACTCGCAGAAGTACCCGTTCCCGCCTCAGATGGGAGAGCAGCTCGGGATGACCCTC
>WUAJ01000070.1 GCA_009827215.1 Phycisphaeraceae bacterium | reverse complement strand
ATCGGGACGCGCCAGCTTGCTCGTCCGCTCCATCACACTCACAACTTCGAACAACTCCTCATCGTCGTCCTTCGCGTCGAGCTTGGTAAACACCACGCGATCCCCCACCGCGATCCCCGACTGCTGCCGCGCCGCCAGCTCCGCGCTGAGTCGACAGAACACCGCCTTCTCAGCATCATCCTCCCCGCTCGGAAGCACCGTCGCGCGCCTTCGAGTGAGCTCGATCACCAGCCCCTCCTGCAGATCCGATGCATCGGGAGACTGCTCACGCACACGCTTCGCGTGCCCGTACTCCTTCTCCACGATCCGCAGCACCCAATCAATCAACGGATCCGCGCGACGCTTCCCCCCGATCCGCTCACCATCGAGCGTCTCGCGCGCCTTGGATCGCCGACGCTTCTGCGCCGCCGACCGCTGCTCACGCGCAAGGTCATACACACGATCCCGATCCGCCTTGGAAAGCGACTCCAGAATCCCTTCAAGTTTGCTTCGTTGGTGCTTGTTCAACACCAGAGTTTATCCGCAAAATCGCCCTACAATCCGCAAACATCTGTTGGAGAACAAAATCATGACCGCCGCAACCACCACCCCCTTCGCCGTCCGCACCAAAGAAACCCTCGACATGCTCGCCTCGACCGGCCAGATGAAAGTCCTCCAGACCCTCGACTCCCCGATGGACGCCCTCGTCACCATGATCGACGACGACGGCTCAAAGCACGATCGCATCTGCATGTGCTCCAACAACTACCTCGGACTCGCCAACCATCCCGATGTCGTCAACGCTGGCATCGAAGCACTCAAGCAATACGGCGCCGGAACCGCATCCGTCCGCTTCATCTGCGGCACCTTCACCCCCCACCACACACTCGAACAAACCATTGCTCAGTACATGGGAACCGAAGCGTCCTACACCTTCGTCTCCTGCTGGAACGCGACCGAAGCACTCTTCCCGACCTGCTGCGAAGCCGGAGACATCATCATCTCCGACGAACTCAACCACGCATGCATCATCGACTCGATGCGCCTCACCCCAGTCATCAAGAAAGGCGTCAAGAAAGCCGTCTACAAACACTCCAACATGGACTCATGCCGAGAAGTCCTCGAGCGCGCCAAAAACGATCCAGACATCACCGGCCAGATCTGGCTCATCACCGACGGCGTCTTCTCCATGGAAGGCGACATCGCCAACCTCCCTGAACTCCGCAAACTCTGCGACGAGTACGGCGCGTACCTCTGCGTCGACGACTCCCACGGCCACGGCGTCATGGGCAAAACCGGACGAGGCACACACGAACACTACAACATGATCAACGAAAACGGCAAATCCCAAATCGATGTCTTCACCGGCACGCTCGGAAAAGCCCTCGGAGGCGGCGCCGGAGGATTCATCGCCGGCTCCAAAGACCTCATCGACCTCATCATCCAGCGCGGACGCCCAACGCTCTTCAGCAACGCCCTCCCAGTCACCGTCGCCGCCAGCGCCAACACCGCGATCCGCACGCTCATGAACGAACCCCAGCGCGTCGAGCATCTCCGCAAGGTCACGCAGTACTGCCGCGAGCAGATCAAAGCAAAAACAAAGTTCGAGGTCCTCGAATCCCCCACCGCGATCTGCCCCATCATCGTCGGTGAAACCGCCACAGCGATCGCGATGTCCAAGAAACTCCTCGACCACGGCATCTTCGTCATCGGCTTCGGCTACCCCGTCGTCCCCGAAGGCGAAGCAAGACTCCGAATCCAAATGTCCGCCGCACACACGAAGGAGCATGTGGACCAACTCGTTGAGGCGTTGAGACAGCTTTGAATTCTCGGAAGTCAGTGCAATCCCTTGCAGTGGTATGTAGTACAGCAAACGCACTCGTGTGGCTGCCCAGTTCCTATTTATCATTCCTAGCTTGGTTCACCAAGTTCAGCGGCAATTCATCAGTTGAAATGATTACCGCACGCATGTCAGGTATCACACCAATACTCGGAATGATTCTGTCCATTGCCGTGTTTGAATCTGCAAGACATGCAAAAGAGAACTCAAAGCTGATAGATCTGAAACTACAGCTCTTTTTGAGTGCAGTGTGCACCACTCCACTGTTGGTATACATCGCCCTCAAGCTGCTTTAGTCCATTGGCCGGGTGGCGTGGAGGTGTTGTCCTCGACTCCTCCACGATCTTCAACATACACTGCCACAATGAGCTACTGCGGCAGCTGCCACTACGATCTCAAAGGACTCATTGAAAATATCCCGTGCCCCGAATGCGGCGCACACTCCCGCATAGACAAACTCCCCCCTGAGAGACACTGCTATTACTCTTCTGTAGCAGTGTGCTGTTACATCTTCATCACAACCGCACCGATCTGCATATACGGAGCGGGTCCAGTCAACATCGCAGGCACCGGCAATCTCTACAGACTTCCTGACCCGATCGTCAACACTTCGTTTGTTCTATCAATTGCAGCATTGGCCTATGTGCTCGCTAGGACAGTCTTCGCGTTCGATCTCAGAAAGATGCCAAATTGGAACCTGTTCATCATGTACCCGCTAATCGCGGCACTCTCAATCTGGGTTGCCGCGATGGTGTTAATGCTACTATGGATAGCGGTGGCTACTGTAATCTTTTTCTTGAGCTGAATCAGTGATGTCAGGGTGCCCTGCTTCACTCACCCAAGCTCATCATCCGCAACCGCATAGTTCGGATCTTCAAGCACATTGACCTCCACCATATCCCCCGCCTTGTGCAGCAAGAGTCGGCAGTCCTCGCTCAGATGCCGCAGATGCAGCGTCTTCCCCGCCTTGCGGTATTTCTCCGCGAGGTTGTCGATCGCTTCAATCGCCGAGTGATCCACCACGCGCGAGTTCATGAACTCGATCACGACATCGTCGGGATCGTTGGCCGGATCAAAGAAGTCGCGGAACTCATGGATACACCCAAAGAACAGTGGACCGTTGAGTTCGTAGGTCCGCGATCCATCCTCATCATCACGCACAACGACATGGATATGCCGCGCATGCTCCCACGCAAAAATCAGCGCCGACACGATCACGCCGACAACAACCGCGATCGCTAGATCCGTCATCACCGTCACCCCCGAAACAAGGATCAGCACAAACGCGTCCTTCGGAGGCGTCTTCTTGAGAATCCGGAAACTCGACCATTCAAACGTCGCGATGACCACCATGAACATCACCCCCACCAGCGCCGCCATCGGGATCTTCTCGATCAGCCCCGACCCAAACAAGATAAAGCACAGTAGGAAGATCGCCGCGCTGATCCCCGACAAGCGTCCGCGCCCACCAGAGTTGATGTTGATCATGCTCTGACCGATCATCGCGCATCCGCCCATCCCACCGAACAAGCCGCAGACGCTATTGGCAATCCCCTGACCAACGCACTCCCGATTCCCGCGCCCGCGTGTGTCTGTCATCTCATCGATCAGCGTCATCGTCAGCAGCGACTCGATCAACCCGATCGCCGCGAGGATCAACCCATAAGGCAGGATAATCCCAAGCGTCTCAAAGTTCATCGGCACAGTCAAAGGCTTGAACGCCGGGACCCCCCCCTTGATCGACGCGATATCACCCACCGTCTTCGTATCAATATTCAAACCGATCACCAGCACCGACACGACCAGAATCCCCGCAAGCGCCGAGGGGAACGCCTTGGTCAGCTTCGGAAGAAAGAACATGATCCCCATCGTCAGCGCGATGAACCCACAGAACACCAGCATCGGAGTCCCGCTCATCCACTGCAACTCACCGTCCTCACCAGTCACCTTGAACTGCGACAGCTGCGCCAGGAAGATCACAATCGCAAGCCCGTTCACAAACCCGAGCATCACCGGATGAGGAACGATTCGAATAAACTTCCCAAGCCGCAGCACGCCCACACTGATCTGAATTAGCCCCGTCAGCACGACCGCCGCAAACAGATACTCCACGCCGTGCTCAGACACCAGATGCACCATGACCACCGCCATCGCGCCCGTCGCGCCGGAGATCATCCCAGGACGACCCCCAAAGATCGACGCGAGCAAACCCACCATAAACGCGGCGTACAACCCAACCAACGGGTTCACATTCGCGATGATCGCGAACGCGACCGCCTCGGGAACCAGCGCCAGCGCGACCGTCAATCCCGACAACACCTCGGTCTTGATCCCGCACCCCCAAAAACCCTTCGCAGAGAATCGTCCCAGACCCGCCGGAGTAGCGATCCTCGAATACAAGCTATCCATGTCAATCAGTCCCTACCCAAGAGGTGCCGCCAAGATCGCCACACTACAAAACGCGGCACAAGACCCCATCCTAGACCCACCAATCCACCAACCCAGATCATCGCTCACGAAGAATACACGGGCACCGCGAATCGATGCACAAAGTCCACCCCCTTCGCCTCACCCCGAACCTCCAAATCCCAATATCGAGCCGGACGCGCCGACGCCCGCGTGTCCTCCGCATCCTCTGGGATCAAAAACACCACAGGGAGTTCCCCTTGTCCCGATCCATCCCCGAGCTCCTTCATCACATCCTCGATCACCCATTGGTCTGTCGCGATCCCTCTGCACCGAATCTTGCTCTTCTGCTTCCCCGATGACGAAGACACACGCTCATAGCGCTCAACAACATGCCGAAGCGTGATCGTGACACGATCGAGTGCCCCAAACCCACGAGGACACAACACGCGACCATTGAGCACCTCTCCTGCGCGGATCGGCATCGTCTCATACACCACCCTCGGCGTCCCGTACCGAAACGCCGCGAGCACCTGCTTCACGAAGACCCACCCAAACAAAAAGAAACACAAGTACATCACAGCGCTCATGAACCAGAGGAATACCCCAACAAACCCGCCGGGACCAGTCATCGAGACCCAAGTGGAAACCATGGTGAAGCACACCACAATCAGCATCCCAAGCAACGACATCACCCACCACCCCGACTCCCGGCTCTTCATCCCAGGCTTCCCCATCGCCGACGACCACACATAATCCGCACGCCAAGGATCCTCAGGATGCAGCATCGCATCACGCGCTGATCGACGCGCAATGATGAGATCGACAACCCCATACACACTCAGCATCACCCCACCGATCCCAAATACCAAGCCACACAACCGCAACACCCAATCCGGCGCGTGCTTCGTCCCACCAACAACCCCAAGCACCGCAAGACCGATATACACACTCATCCCAATCGTGAGCGCGCCGAACAAAATCGCAGACCACCCACCGATGGTCGTTCGACTCAAAGTTGTGTAGTTCGGGAGCTCGCCTTCGACACCAACAGGTGCCGTGTTCTGACTCATACGTGCTCGGATATGCATAGAACCAGTGTAACGCTTAGATCAGCGCCTTGGATTCCGAGCTGTCCCCTTCGCGTGCGGATTGCCCACCACCCTCGGCCCACGGATCTCTGCAGGCTTCACACTCGATGGCGTGACCTCGTCACCGCTCGCATCGGACGCGACCTGATCATCTCCAGATTCATTCACTTCCGATGCTCCACGTTGACCATGCCCGTGCGCAAACCCCGGATCACCAGGCAGCTCTCCCTCATACGAAGGATCCGCCATATCAACGCGTGCAAAGAGCAAACGCCCAGCCGCCGTCTGCATCGAGCTGGTGATCACAAGATCTCTGGTCTCGCCGATAAACGGATGCCCGTCCTCCGCGACCACCATCGTGCCATCTTCGAGATACCCCACCGCTTGACCCTGCTGCTCGCCCGGCTTGATCAGATCCACTCGGATCAGCTTCCCAGGAATCACCGTAGGCTTGAGCGCATTGCTCAGATCATGAATGTCCAGCACCGGGATCTTCTGGATCGAAGCGATCCGCGACAATCCCGTGTCCAGTGTCACCAGCATCCCCTTGAGCTGCTCAGCAAGCTCAACAAGTGCCAGATCCACGGCTTTCTTCTGAACGCGTGTGCTGTCGATCACGATATCGACCGACCCCATCCGCTGAAGCTTGCTGACCATATCGAGCCCGCGCCGTCCCTTGCTCCGTTTCATCCGATCGCGCGAGTCCGCCATCGTCTGCAACTCTTCAAGCACAAACTCGGGAATCACCACCGCCTGCTGAATGAGTCCCGTCGCCGCGATATCCACGATCCGAGCATCAACCAGCACCGAAGTGTCCAACAGCAGGGGACGAGGTCCGCGGATCTGCTTCGCGAACTCAACATACGGAATCACCAATCGGAACTCGTCCTGCGTCTGCAACACAGTCGTGATCCCAAGGAACGAGAGCGACACACCAAGCAACACCTTGATCGCCGACACGATCGCGCTGGACTGCAGATCCCATGTCTGCATCACCAGATCAATCATCATCGACAAGACCCAGGTCGTGATCAAACCAGCCATCAGACCGAACACCACGCCCGTGATCGTCGCGATCTTCTTGCGAGGCGTCAGCATATCCACCGCGAGGAAAACCCCAGACAAAACCAACGCTGTCAGAACCGGGATCCACCACCGCTTCGCGAACCCAAGCTCAAAGTCGCCATCCGCTTGATTAATGCTCAGCACATAGAGCATCATCACGATCAGCATGAGACCAACAAATCCGATCCGCACAAAACGGACAAGCATGAGAGAGTCGCGATCCTCAGTGAACTTCATATTCAATCACCTCATCGGCAGAGAGCGAGCAAACCCGCCGGTGCTTGTAGTCTGTCCCAGTAGTCCACACGCCGAGCCTCGTGCAGAGTAAAGTCCACCCCCACTGTATCAACACAATGCCGCAATTGCACGCATTTCGTGCTGAGAACCGCATCAATAAATCGCTCTGGTATCGTCCTAACCGATCAGTAAGGTATCATCCCCTATGAACAGATCTGTCGTCATCACTGGCATGGGACCACTCTGCTCCATCGCCGACTCTGCTGATTCCTTCTGGGATGCCCTCACGCAAGGTACCACCTCGATTACACCCATCGGCACCTTCGATGCATCGGGGTTTTCGTGCCCATTTGCCGGACAAGTCGAAGCCAAAGTCCGCGATTGGGTCCCGAAGTCGTATCGCAAAGCCACCAAGGTCATGGCACGCGACACAGAACTCGCCGTCATTGCCGCGAAGATCGCTGCAGATGATGCTGGATTACTCACTTCAGGATCATCTGAAGAAGAACTTGAATCCGCAAATGGATTTCAGATCAATCCCATCCGCACTGGATGCCAGATCGGCGCCGGACTCATCGCCGCCGACACAGCCGAGATGTCACGCGCCGTTGTGACAGCGACCGATGACTCAGGAACTTTCAACACACAAAACTGGGGAACCGAAGACGGCGCTGATGCCGGAATGAACAACCTCCCCCCACTCTGGCTCCTCAAGTACCTCCCCAACATGCTCGCCTGTCATGTCACAATCATCCATGGATTGAAAGGCCCTTCCAACACCATCATGGGCGCTGAAGCCGGAGCTCTGCTCTCCATCATCGAATCCGCACGCGTCATCCAGCGCGATGCCGCGGACATGTGTCTCACAGGCGGCGCCGAATCAAGACTCAACCCCCTCGGACTCCTCCGCTGGGACTACGCCGGACGCCTTGCAAATCTCAAAGACCAACCCGACCTAGACCCAACCCAAGCGATCAAGCCGTTCGAATCCTCATCGCAAGGCTCCATCATGGGTGAAGCCGGTGGCATGCTTGTCGTCGAAGAAGAAACACACGCAAAATCCAGAGGCGCGCGTGCATACGCTCGCATCTCAGGTTTCGCCTCTGCCCAATCACTTAACCCGCCACTCCCGATCTTCAACGAAACTCCCCCAACCAATGATGAAGCAATGAGCCGCGCAATCACCGCAGCACTCAAGCAAGCGGGGATCCAACCAAGTGATCTCGACGCCGTACTCCCGCTTGGTATTGGACAAACCCAACTCGACACACGCGAAGCAAGCGCATTGAGTGAAGCACTCGGCGATCACGCACAAACAGTCCCACTCGTCAACCTATGTAACCGAATCGGGAACACACTGTCGGCACATGCAGGAATCATGACCGCCGCCGGCGCATTGATGATTTATCATCAGCACCTTCCCGCGAACACAACAACACTCAGCGACTCTGGGTTTTTTTGCCCAGATAAGAACGCCGAACTTCATCATGTCTTAATCTGCACAAGTTCACTCGCTGGACAATGCGCCGCGCTTGTCATCAGTCGTTTGTGATGCAATGATCTCGAAGCAACACATCCCCGAACAAACTTGTTCGGAAACGGCGCGCTGTATCTAAGCCGCTACAAAATTCTTAATGCTCGAGAAGGGACATTATTTATTATGACGCATCACAACACACAAGAACGTCGTCGCGGACGCTCGACACCTCTGTCGGACCTCGACCCAGCGCTCACCGAATCATCGCGCCGCCTGATCGGCTGCGCGATCGAAGTCCACAAGGAACTCGGACCTGGATACCCACTCGAGATCTACAAGAAAGCACTCATCAAAGAACTCACCATCGAAGAGGTCGCCCACACTACTGAACACAAGGTTGAAGTCGAGTTTGACGAAGAAGTCATCGGTTCAGTCGAAACCGATTTCTTCATCGAAGACCGTTTCTTCCTCAACATCAAAGCAGACTACCACGATGTCACCGGTTCAGACCGCAACGCACTCCGCGCCACCCTCCGCGCTGCGGACCTTGAGCTCGGCCTCATCATCAACTTCGGACAACGCCGACTCAAAGACGGCCTCGTCCGCGTCCTCAACCCCGATGCCCTCCGAGGCGACGACGATGAAGATGATGACGACGACTACGATGACGACGAGGAATAATTAAACACCTATATCCATTCCACAAGCGGGCGCCTGCCCGCTTTTTTACTTCCCCGCACCCAATCGCAGCGACCTAAACTCACCTATGCCAAACACCACCAACAACCTTTCAGACGAACAACGCGTCGTCGTCACCGGCGCCGGCTGGGTCACCCCTCTCGGACACGACATCGATTCGGTCTGGACTCGCCTCCTCAACGCAGAGAGCGCCGTCGCGCCCATCACACACTTCGACGCCTCGACTTTCGCAACCAACTTCGCCGCAGAAGTCAGCGACTTCAATCTCTCAGACTTCTTCGATGATTCCAACGGCACCCACGACACCGCAGGTCGCTCCACACAGTTCGCGCTCGCCGCGTGCCACAACGCGTTCAAACAATCAGGACTTGATACCAACCCCATCGATCCAACACGCATCGGTGTCTACCTCGGCGCCGGAGAAGGTGTCCTCGACTATGAACCATACATGGCCGCCAATATCGCCGCATGGGACCACGACGCGCGCGCCTTCAACCCCAAGACCTGGGCCGATGTCGCCTACCAAGGAATGACCCCCGCGCCTGAGCTCGAACAAGAACCACAGCTCACCGCGCTCCACCTCGCCAAACGCTTCAACGCGCAAGGCCCAAACCTCAACTGCATGACCGCGTGCGCCGCATCAACACAAGCGATCGGTGAAGCCGCCGAGCTGATTCGACAGGGAGACGCCGATATCATGATCGCCGGCGGCGCCCACTCCATGATCCACACACTCGGGATCACCGGATTCATCCGCCTCACCGCGATGTCCACACGACGCGACGACCCCTCCACCGCTTCGCGCCCATTCGATGTCTCCCGCAACGGATTCGTCATGGGAGAAGGCGCGGGAATCGTCATCCTCGAATCCCTCGCAAGCGCTAAAGCACGCGGCGCCAACATTCTCGCCGAAGTCTCTGGATTCGGATCCACCGCCGACGCGTACCGCATTACCGACATCCACCCAGACGGACAAGGCGGCGCTGGAGCGATGCAAATGGCGCTCGACCAAGCCGGGATCAATCCCGCCGACCTCGACGACAACGGACGCCCCCTCGTCCACTGGATCAACGCCCACGGCACTTCCACGCAATAAAACGACAAAACCGAATCCAACGCCGTCCGCTCAGTCTTCAAAGACAACGCGATGAACGTCCCCTTCTCCTCCGTCAAATCCATGCTCGGACACCTCATCCAAGCCGCCGGAGCCGTCGAGTTCATCACGTGTTTGAAAGCCATCGAGACCGGCATCATCCCCCCAACCGCGAACCTCAAAGAAGTCGATCCCATCTGCGGC
>WUAJ01000069.1 GCA_009827215.1 Phycisphaeraceae bacterium | reverse complement strand
GAAACCATAAAAAAACCCCGCATACGCGGGGCTCTCTCTCCCAAATCTCATGCACTGCTGTTATGGACAGCCTTGCCCGAACAACTGGAGGAACAGCGAGACATCGAGGAAGTTGAAGCTGCCTTCTCCGGTCAGATCCGCGGCGGGATCCATATTCCCAAACGCACTCAGAAACGCCGACACATCAAGGAAGTTCAACTGTCCCTCGCCTGTGAAGTCTGGGATACAGACTGGTTCCTCAACGCTGTAGTTGCTCGGGCTGTGCAATCGACCATCACCGAAGTCCGTGAGTTCGAGCGAAGATGACTCCGAGGTGGTCGCGATGAAATCACCGATCGCCGTCCAGAGTCCGACCGAAACGACCTGACTCGTTCGTGTCTCAGCGCCCCCAACACCCTCGCCATCGATGTTCCATTGGAGGTGATCCGCGATCAACTGGCTGTTTCCGAACGATAGTGAGCCGTTCTCGTCAGGATGGTACAGCTGGAAGCCGTACGCATCCTGATCGAGTGGTTGCGCGAATGCACCACCAATTGCGGAGATATTGTGATTGTCAGGACCTGCCGGCGCATCGTTGTTGTAATGCAGGAAGATCGATGTCCCCGCTTCGATCATGACACCATTGAATCCAGTTGCAGAAGAGTATCGGCGTGCCTCATCAAAGTCATGCGTACAAGTACGCCATCCGCTCAGGTCCTGATCGTCGTCTCCATAGTTATGGAACTCGACCACGCCGGCATCAAAGTCCACGCTGCGGATCTGGATGTCTTTCTCGTCGATGCCTGCAGGCGCGACGACCTCGATGCGTCCGGTCATACCCAAGTGCGATGTCACTCGGCAGGTGTAGTAGTATTCGCCGATATCCCCCGGCATCGGAGTCCACATGATCAGATCAGTTGTGGGACCAGGATCCGCAGTAAAGTCTGCAATCGGATCCAGCGTCGCGGCATCAATCACAGCACCATCAAATGTGTCTCGCAGGTACGAGCCGTCTGTCCCGGAAACAGGGAGTGTGTCGTCAGTAATCACAAACGGATGCGATCCAGTGAGTCTGCGGAAGAAGTATGTCTCCCCAGCCGTGAGCACAAGCGTTGGGTCTGCTTCGTTGACCACGGAACCGCTCGAATCAGTCCAGTTGAATAGGAAGTCCGAAGCGCCCGCGTTATCGAGCTCGAACATAACTCCGGATTCTACGCGGAAGACACTTGGACCCGTCTGCGTAGTCTGCGCATCAGCGGCTGTCCCAATCGTAAGCAGCAATCCTGCAGTGATAAGTTTGCGATTCATCTATTCCTCCAATGTGATATGCGGTGTGTAGTGAGATGACAGATCGGATCCTGCTCCAAAAACAGTCACCCTCATCCGACAAGGTTCATCCACCATTCGGATGTTGCGTCAGGATAGATTTTCCTGCAAAGATGCAACATCCCACCATCTGGTGGACCTCAACAGTGTGTTGACACAATGCGTCAACTTTGAATCAATGGCTATGATCGGTCATTCATCGTTCCCTTGCATGTACTGGACACGCGTGGACATCGATCAGAAGGAACATCTCGACGAAGCACGCTTCTCCGAACTCTTCGAACAATCGCGGAGCACCCTCCGGATTGTCGCGGCAGCGGAATGCGGCTTCAGTCTTGCGGACGACATCGTCCAGCACAGCGCGATCGTCGCGCTCAAACATCTCCACGAGTTCACGCCCGGAACCAACTTCAAAGCGTGGACCTCAACAATCGTTCGTGGAGTCGCACGCAACCAACGACGATCCGAAAAAAGAAGGATGAAACGCAGACCAAAGCTCATCCAAGCTCGATCACGATCGAAGAACACAACGATTGATACCAACCCAATCGCAAAGATAACCCCAAGCGATCAAGGACCTGAAGTGCACCTCCCACCTGAGTTTGACACCAAGCTGCGTGAAGCGCTCGAGACTCTGAGCGTGCATCAGCGAACCTGCTTGCTCCTCCGATCACTGCTTGACCATTCGTATACCGAGATCGGTGAGATTCTGGAAATGCCCGCCGCGACCGCTCGGAGTCATGTCTTCCGAGCTCGAGCGAACCTGCTCGACATCCTCCATAACCCTGAACAGAGCGAGACTGTTTCGTAGAAAGGAGCCAAACATGACTGATGATCAGCACATCCATGACGATCGGCTCCTCGCGTACATCGATGGGGAACTTTCACAATCCGAGCAGCTCGCATTCGAGCGCGAACTCGAATCCAATCCAGAGCTCAGCGCCAAGCTCCAAACGCTCCGCTCTATTGAAGCCGGACTCTCGATCATCGCTGAAGAATCTGAGCCGATCACGATGGGGCAAGTAAACACAGCACAACGATTCTCGAGTAAGTGGATCGCATACGCCGCAGCACTGTTGATCGCGGCAACGCTGTTCATCGTGATGGACCCACTCGGGAATCACGAGATTTTCAATGCCGAAGCACGCTACAACACGATCGCGAGGACATTTGAGCCTCAGGTCGTCTGCGACACTCCTGAGAAGTTTGCTTCATACACAAAAGACGGGTACGGCAAAGCAATCCACGCAGACTTCGACACCCCAATGCAGCTTGTGGGTTGGCGCTCGCTGCTCCCGAACTACAACCCCGAAAAATCCTCCAAAGAGCGGATGACGCGTATCCTCATGGCAGAAACCCAAGAAGGCACGCGCGTGATCGCGTTCTTTGTCCCACGAGGATTTGCGAAACCAGTGCTTGATGAAGAGTCCGGCCTTTACATGCACTCCAAGTCGATCAAAGGCGTGCGTGTCTACGAGGTTTCTCCGCTCGCTGAGCCGACGCTGCTCGAGCTGTTGTATTGATTCAGAAGAACAACACCCGCGAAACAAGGTCGCGGGTGTCGTGAAGTGGACTGAATAAGCAGCTTTACGGGCAGCCGGCTGCGTACGCCGCAAGATACGCGGAGACATCCAAGAAGTTGAAGTTCCCGTCAGGCTGGAAATCAGCAAGCGGATCCATCATGCCGTAGAGCGAGAGGAACGCGGACACATCCAGGAAGTTCAGATCACCCTCGCCCGTGAGATCTGCTGGACAAGGCTCGGAACTATCGACACCTGCCCAGAATCCGCCTGTGAGTGAGAAGGAACCGCCGGTCATCGTCGCGCCTGCATCAGGCTGACCGACCGTGCCGCTGAGCGTGTATGAGCCGCCAGACGAATTGATCACTCCGCCGCCATCGATCGTGGACCAAGGAATGCTGAAGCTCCCTCCACCGATTCCTGCTGATACGAATGACGCAGCTCCAGCGATCGTTCCAAATGCGGTGAGACTTCTTCGATTCATAACTTATCCCTCGAATGTGGTACACAGATTTTCGAGCAATCCTATCACAAGTTACGGGCAACCAGCACCAAAATCTTGGAGAAATGCCGATACATCCAAGAAATTGAACGAAGCATCACCGTTGTAGTTCACCGTGTTGGAGAGGAAGTAGGACACATCAAGGAAGTTCAGACTCCCCTCGCCCGTCAGATCCGCTGGACAAGGACTCAGACCCGCGATGTCATCATCATCAATGTCGAAGTCGCCATCAAAGTCAAAAATCTCCGCGCCAGGCATGATTTTCACACCTGGACCAGTCCACGCCGCCATCGCCGCGGCCCGTTCTGTCCATTCGATGTTACCATCAGAGTTCAGATCGCCGATCCGCTCTTGCTCGTACACAGTCCAGGTCTGATCCGCAGGGACGCCGGTCAACTGACGGATCGTCCCTCCGGGCCAAACGACATCGACGACGAGCGCCTCGGTATCAGTCCCAAGACCAAGCTGAACCGTGTTCCCTTCGCTCGTCTTGTAGTTGACACCTGCCCGTAGTTCTGTCGCTTGCCATTTCCCATTCGCAAGGACATTCATGCAAGTCCCAACCGCCTTGAGTTCTTGAGCACCGATGACGGGGCGCAAACGCACCATGTGATTCGAAGCCGCGTCTGGAGAGTTGTTCATATAGATCTTGACGCGTTGACCAACATCACCAACGACCATGTCCAGGAGTCCGTCATTATCAATATCGCCCACGGCGACACAATACGAAACACCTGGGAGCGCCACTCCCGCAGCCGGACCATCGTCATTCATCGGCCAGTCAGCGATATCCTCGCCGCGATACAAACGATTCGGAGCGGCAAGGTTACACACATAGAGATCCGAGAAGCTGTCGTTATCAAAGTCAGCAAAGACAGTCCCCCATCCCACTGCTCCGGATGTCACTCCGGCATTGTCAGACTCATCCACAAACACGCCATTGCCGTCTTGTAAATAGAGTGCATTGCGCATCGTGTCCGTCATGTAGACATCGAAGAAACTGTCGTTATTGAGGTCGCCGATCGCGATGCCCATGCAATCGATATAGGCCCGGGCATTCGCATCGTCGGTGATTTCTGTGAATGTCCCGCCATCATTGCGATACAGACGATTCCACCAGTTGAATGAGTTCCCTTTATCTGTACCAAGGTAAAGATCATCGTCGCCGTCACGATCGAAATCGAAGAACGCGGAGACCAGTGTTGGATCTTCCTCAGCGTCCACATTCAGTGCCTGTGCGACATCGGTGAATGTCCCATCACCGTTGTTGTGGAGTAGCTGATTCTTTGTTGTGTTGTTACTCGTATTTGTACGAGCGGTGTAGTAGAGGTCTAGGTGCCCGTCTTGGTTGTAGTCACCCCAAGAGGCCCCCATCGAAGCGCCCACAATCGCAATACCCGCGCTCGCCGTCACATCGGTGAACACAAAGTTGCCATCGTTTCGATAGAGCTTTGATGGGACCAACCATCCACCAAAGAACAGATCCTCATCACCATCGTTGTCGTAGTCCGCCGTCGAGAATCCCGAGTTGTTGATCGCGGCGATTCCAGATCCGATAGAACGATCCGTGAAGTTCCCTGAGCCGTCGTTCTCATAAACCGCGACACCAAATCCTGTGCGCCCGCACAAGACAATGTCCAGATCCTGGTCACCATCAAGATCGAGCAGTCCGAGCCCAGCACCGAACTGGACCTGAGTGAACGGCGAGATCGTGTAGTTGACTCCTCGAGCGAGTGCCTCGTCTGTGAAGGACAATGGCGCCATTCCCATCGATGCAGCAGATACCACTCCGAGACTCATCATAGAAGAAAGCGCAGCCCAGTTCATGATTTCTCTCCTGACCGACCAAGACCCGCACATAACCACGAGCGTGCGGAACCCCAAGAGTATCTTGATCGCTTGAGAGTCTACTGGAAATCCAGCAGTTTATACAAGAGGAAAATTCTGATTTATGCTCCGATATCTCGCACTGAATCCAGAAAATCTCCAAGCGCAAGAGAGCGATCGAGCGTTGTACATGTGCCAGCTCTTCAACTCGAGAGCACCAGCGTAGACCACAGCTTCGAAACCAAGTGAATTACAACTCTTTGTTTGGTAGGGCAAACACCTGAACACTTGATAAAATGAAACGGTTTCGAGAATATTCGACTTCGAATGCACGAACTTCAATTGGTTTGTATAGCGATTAACAATGCTCGGTTTATAGATTATTTACCGAGTGTCTCTACGCTTATTCGCTGTTGAGTGGCGTATGAATCCAGTAAATCTCAGAATCCCTATGCATCCGTTTCCATCAGCTCTCGGATATCATTCTGTCGATGCTACTGAGCTCGGCGAGCAAAGTCCGCTTCACTATCGAGGGGTGAAACACACACATATCCAAACAAATTCCATTTGTATTCCAAACAAGAATACTGACCCAGAACCTTGATCCGACCCGTTGTTTCCTTCTCCGACTGGGATCCGGATCAAAGCTCAAGGTTTCCAGGCTGGATCGTCAATGTCCCCAACCAGTCTGGAAACCCCCTCCGGCGGGGCACACCGCTTCGCCGGGGTTTTCGGGAGGGGGCAGCCAGCGTGGCTGCCACTCTTCGGACGCGGGAAGGCGAGAGCCCGCGTCCGATTTACAAACCACAACGAACCTTCGGGAACTCCTCCCAAGATTCACAGCATGACGCCGGGTGGGTAGGTCCCCGGCTTCATCGCGTTTCGATTCCCATCGATCCGAGCATATAATGAACTGCTTGTTCGATTGGATCAGCCCATCGCGGCGATAATCGCATCCAGATCATCCGCGACACGGATCGGTTGATTCGACGCGTTCCCCACGGCTCCAGCATCCTGCTCACCCAACCAGCGTTGTGCCGCTTTGGTTGGGAGTCCGGTGTGGTACCCCACTGTTACATCTGGATCCTTGAGTTGATGACCCGTCAGCACACACGCGACGCGATCAGTCGGTTTGATAAGCCCCTCCCGAAGCAGTGCGTGCGCCCCCGCGACTGAAGCCCCACTCGCGGGCTCGCATCCGAATCCATAACGCCCCACCTTCCCCTTGTGCTCGACGATGGTCTGATCATCGAATGAGCGGACGACGCCGTCCATGATGTCCAGAGCACGGAGGGCTTTGGGCAGATTCACAGGACGGTTGATCTCGATCGCGCTCGCGACGGTCTCCGCACGCTCGTTCTCGCGATCCATCCGCTCGTATTCCGCTTGGACCGCTCCGCGGTCGTAGCGTCCGCCGTTCCACGCAATTTCTTGCTCGTTGACGATCCGATCGAGGGTCCGTGCCCCCTGCGCGTTGATGATCGCGAGCCGAGGGATGCGATCGATCAATCCGAGCTCCTTGAGCTCTTTGAACGCTTTCGCGAACGCGGAGCAGTTCCCCAGATTCCCTCCCGGCACGATGATCCAGTCTGGGACCTCCCAGTTCATCCCCTCCAAGATCCGGAGCATGATGGTCTTCTGACCTTCCAAACGGAACGGATTGACCGAGTTCATCAGGTACACACCAAGCTCGGGACGATGCTCAGCGATCTCGCGCACTCGCGCCAGACACGCGTCGAAATCCCCAGCGACCTGCAGCGTCGTTGCGCCGTAATCGAGCGCCTGAGAGAGCTTGCCATAGGCGATTTTGCCCTCTCCAATGAACACAAACGCCTGCATCCCTGTCAGCGACGCGTACATCGCGAGCGAGGCGCTGGTGTTCCCCGTCGAGGCGCACGCGACGCGCGACGCTCCCACCATCCGCGCGTGTGTGTACGCGGCCGTCATCCCGTTGTCCTTGAACGATCCTGATGGATTGAACCCCTCGTATTGAAGGTAGAGCCGACCTCCCTGATCGGGATTGAATCCGAGATGTGTCGCGAGCTGATCTGCTCGCTGCAGATTGGTCCGTCCCTCCCCCACCGTAACGATGTCAGATTGACCCCCCTGAGCGTGCTTCCAGAAGGGGAGGAGTTCGCGGAAGCGCCAGACTCCTGAGAAATCGAGCATGGATTCGGTGACCCGCTCACCCCCTGCCGGGACCCTGGGGCTGAAGGTGGATCCGCGGCGCTCAAACACCCCCCAATCCCGCTGATCTTTCGGCCACGCTTGATCCCAGTCGTAGACGATATCGAGCATGTCGCCGCAATTGGCGCATGAAAGGTGGACCTCATGGACGGAATACTCCGCTTTGCAATCCGGATTGATGCACTGCTGACGGGCGATTTGGACGGATTCATGCGAGGATTGGGCACTCATACTTAGATGGTATTGGAGCCGGATCTTGATTGAGGTTGCTCAAGGACTGATTTTGTATGAATTGAGTCCTGAATCTGATAAGATCGTGAAAGACAGCGAATGGGGTTCCCAATACCTCTATCCGAGGAGTGCTTGATGGGACATGTCACGCATGCTGCCTCGTCTGGAGAAATGCAATGGAAAGTCTTCTGCACGACTTTATCAATAATGAGGATGTCTACCTCCCAACGCTCATCGCGAGCGGCATCGTGCTCATTGTCATGATCAAAGCCGTCACTGGGATGATCGGGAGGATCGCGAACGAACGGACTCGACGAGAGATCGCGGCTTACATCGCAGAAGGATCCATGACCCCTGAACAAGGTGAACGCTTACTGAACTCAGGTAAGCGTCGCGGCTGCAACTGATATCCACCCAAAACCAAAGAAGATCAGCACGCTCAACCAAGCAGCTCAACGGAGATCTCAATGGACACCAATCTCGCAATGATCATCTTCACCAGCATCGTCGGATTCCTCGGGATGCTCGGCATCCTCCACGCGATGAGCAAATCCAAAGAACGCGAACAGACTCGCCGTGAAGTTGCGGCGTATGTCGCCGAAGGGTCGATGACACCTGAACAAGGCGAGCGACTCCTCTCAGCGGGATCCGCTCGCGCCTGCCGTTAATCCAACACACCGCACGCATAGGAACACACCATGAACCTGCTCGCATCAAGCTACACACTCGCCGGAGACGACGCATCTGCCATCATCAATGCGCTCGGAGATAACCTCGTCGTAGCGATTGTCTTCGGCGTTGGGGGCGTCCTCGGTGTCTTGGGTATCTTCTTCGGAACGATCAGCTCAACCCAAAACCGAAAGGAACGCGAGAAGACCAAACGAGAGCTCGCGGCGTATGTCGCTGAAGGATCGATGACCCCTGCGGACGCGGAACGCATCCTCAAAGCGGGTGAAGAAGAAGACGCTTAACAAGCATCTTACTCTGATGTATTCGCAATCCTCGTATTACACATTCGCTTGCGCGTGCGTGTAGTTCGGGGATTCCTTTGTAATGCGGATGTCGTGGGGATGGTTCTCGACGACAGTTGCGCCTGAAACACGCACGAACTTCGCGTGCGTGCGGAACTCTTCGATCGTGGCGCAGCCGCAGTATCCCATCGCAGATCGGAGACCCCCTACCAACTGGTACGAGAACTCCGCGAGTGTTCCGCGATACGGCACCAAGCCCTCGACGCCTTCGGGAACAAACTTCTGCTTCTGCTTTCCGCCGCTGATCTTGTCGGATTGGCGGTAGCGATCCGCGGATCCGGCGCCCATAGCGCCCTCGGAGCCCATCCCTCTGTAAGACTTGAATCGACGACCTCCGGAGATCACGAGCTCTCCTGGAGATTCATCGAGACCTCCGAAGAGCGACCCCATCATGACCGAGTCCGCTCCTGCAGCGATTGCTTTGGCGATGTCGCCGCTGAGTCGGATACCGCCGTCGGCGATCACTGGGATATCCGATCCGATCGACGCGATCCCCTCGACCGCGTTCATGATCGCGGTGATCTGAGGCATCCCCACACCCGTCACGACGCGCGTCGTGCAGATCGATCCTGGACCGATCCCAACTTTCACGGCATCAGCGCCGGCTTCGGTGAGCGCGATCGCGGCTTCCGCTGTTGCGATGTTCCCGGCGATGACATCGATGTCGTACTTCGCTTTGATCTGCTTGACAGTCTCGATGACTGGCGCCGAGTGCCCGTGCGCTGTGTCCACGACCAGCACATCGACCTCCGCGGCGAGCAGCGCCTCGACGCGATCGAACTGGAACGGACCAACCGCAGCGCCGACTCGCAAACGACCTCGAGCATCGACACACGCGTTGGGGAACTGACTCAGTCGCTCGATATCACGCATGGTGATGAGTCCCGCGAGACAGCCGTGGTCGTCGACGAGCAGGAGCTTCTCAACCTTGTGCTGATTGAGGATCTTCTCCGCTTGTGGGAGCGTGGTTCCCGCTGGAGCGGTCACGAGTCCTTCTTTGGTCATGACCTCAGCAATCGCGATGCTGTGGTTGGACGCGAACTTCAGGTCGCGCCGGGTCAGGATGCCGAGGAGTTTGCCCTTGGATCGCAGGTCGTTGGAGCCGTCTTGGGTGATCGGGAATCCGGAGACATTGTGCGCGTGCATCAGCTCGATCGCTTTGGCGACCGTGTCTTCAGGTCCCAGCGTGATGGGATCGGTGATGACGCCGTTGGCGGAGCGCTTGACGGTCGCGACTTCTCGCGCCTGTTCTTCGATGGACAGGTTTTTGTGAATAATCCCGATCCCGCCTTCTTGTGCCAGCGCGATCGCGAGGTCGGATTCCGTCACGGTGTCCATCGGAGCGGACACAAGCGGCGTGTTGATCTGGATGTTTTTGGTCAATCGCGTCGCCGTGATCGCGTCTCCCGGCATCACACTCGACGCTTGTGGGATCAGCAGCACATCGTCAAAGGTGATCCCCTCCATCACGATCTTGGGGTTCATCGAGAAGGACTGGGATTGAGCGATCGGTTGTTTTTGGGTGGGCTCCATGAGAGAGTATCGCAGGGTGGTGGCATCT
>WUAJ01000068.1 GCA_009827215.1 Phycisphaeraceae bacterium | reverse complement strand
AGGATGTCCAGAAGCTTGGTGGTATGGAAGCGCTCCACGCGCCATACACCTCCACTCCTGTCAAAGAGATGGTCCGCAAGCGTGGTCTCTGGCTCGCCGGACTCTTCGTCCTGCAACTCTTGAGTATTGGAGTGATGGGCATCTTCGACGAGCAACTCAATAAAGCGGTCGTCCTCGCGTTGTTCGTCCCGCTCATCATCGCATCGGGAGGGAACACAGGGACACAAGCCGCGAGTTTGCTCGTGCGCGCCATCGCTGTGGAAGAAGTCCACATTGGACTCTGGTGGCGCATCATGCGCAAAGAGATCCTGACCGGACTCATCCTCGGCGCCGTCCTCGGCGTGATGGGTGTGCTTACAGTGCTTATGCTCTCCGCAATCGGTTTCGCGCACACCGAACACGCACAAGAGCTCGCGCTAACCGTTGGTGGAGCTGTGTTCGTGATCGTGATCTGGGGGACGCTGATCGGATCGATGCTCCCGCTCGTCATGCAGAAACTCGGACTCGACCCCGCGGCATCATCAGCGCCGCTCGTCGCGACACTCATGGACGTTTCTGGTTTAACGATCTACTTCGCCGTCGCGATCCTGCTACTCAGCGGAACGATCTTGTAATCACTGTCCCGCAGCCGTGGACGCGTCGGTGATCCGATACTCAGCCAACGGCTCAAGACCGATCGCTTCACGCGCCGCGTTGGTTTCTTCGATACTCACAATCGCGGGTGGAAGAATGGTTCTTGTCTTTGAATCGAACGCTTGCGATTTGCCGTAGAGCTGGGGCTTGCCATCGTGCTGTTGCTTGCGATCGTAGATCATCGCGTAGGAATTCGGATCCATGCGTCCCTCTTTCACCTCATCGAGCAGTTTCGGTAACACCCACTCCATATCCTCCATCGACATGTGAATCAGCACCGGGACTGGACTCGGGAAGTCCTCGCCCGCGGATTCAGCCGTCGGCCAGCCGTATTGATCGACGAGTTCCATCAGACGCGTGGTGTTGCGCTGATCGATCTTGGTTTGCTTCTCCCAGAGTGATTTTTCAACCTCCGGATCGAGCTTGATGCCTTCCTGGTTACGCCGGACATACTCCGCCATGTGCGCCTCGTCGTCGAGCGCATCGAGCTCCGCGAGTTCGTCGGGATCGGTCGTTCCCCACGAGATCATGGATCGGTAGTGTTGATCCGTTTCCAGGATCGATTCAAGCTCGGCTCGATACGCAGCGGGGTTGTGCTCGCGTGATTGGGTCGAAGCGCAACCAGTGAACACGAAGAACGAGATGACAGTAAGCAAGATCGATGGAATGGTTCTCATGCCAACCAAGATGCACGAGTAAACCATCCCAGTCACAAAATCTCAATCAATCATCGATTCGATCAAATGCTCAAACCGCTCGCGTTGTTTGGTGTACGAATCCCCCGTCGCGGGACCATTGAATCCCGAGTACACCCCCTGCACTTCGTTATTGCGATCGAGGAAGATCAGCGTGGGGTACGAGCGGACCTTGTCGAGCACCGGGAGTGCTTGCGATGCTTTGCCCTTGTCGCTCAGTCCCGCGATAAGGATCGGCCAATCCGTCCCGATATGCTCGTGATGATGCCTGACCTGCTGGACCGAACGCTCAAAATCCTCAGTCACCTCAAACGCGAGTCCGACCACGGCGAGATCATCCCCATACTGCGCACGCAACGAAACCAGCTCGCGTCCCGCATCAGAACAGTTGGGACACCAGGTCCCGAAGATCTCGATGATCCGCGCCGGAGCGTTCGATTCGTCGAGCACATCGAGCACCCGCGTCGGCTCGCCTTGGAGATTCTTGAACACCATGTCATCGAGCGCATCCTCGTCCGCGATCGTTGTCTGCTCGAACGCATCGGGGAGCGCCGCGTCGTCATCGCGCACGGCGGTCCAAGTCTCGTGCCACCAGTTTCCCGACCAGAAGTCCCCCTCGATGGTGCCGTCGTCTTGCATGCGCGCGTGGAAGAGGAACGCGTGCGCGCCGTCGAAGGTGGAGAGCCGCATGAGGTTGCCGTCAACACGGCCGGCGAGGAATCGGTAATCGCCGGTGGTGGTCATGAAGGTGCCTTGAGCGATCCCATAATTTGCACCACCAGATTGTGGCGCCACATGAAAATCACCTATTGCAAAACCATCAGAAGATTCGAACCTGACAAACCAACGACCTTCAAAACGCGCGACTTTTTCTTCTGTTGATATTGGTTCATACCAAGATCGCACAATGAGATTAGGAACACTCGCCGACAGCTTTGCAATACCTTTCTCGCCACGATTCTTTGTCCAAGAACCTATATACTTGGAATTCGGTCCGTCCTTTCGAAGCTGAAGAATTGAGTCATAGGCATCGAACTTAATCTTTAATACACCTTTCTCCCGTTTATATTCAGCAACTGTGAACGCGTTGTCTCTGGTAGTGAGTATTCCGTCTCTCCCATACGAATCATCACCGGGAACTATGTAAGCATCCCCCTGATCGAAAACTACAAGTCGAATCGGTATTGAGCCACCAGGGGTTTCAATCCACACGACGCGATCAAATGGTTTCACAATTGAGAGACTGGACAAGACTAAATACAGCAGTCCCAAGACAACGATTACAGTACAAACCCAGACAATCTTCCCTTTACTCATACCCCACTCTACGGCCAATCTCCCCCTCCCGTTCTACCATTCCCTCCCATGACCACCACCCCCACTACAATCCCCGCGATGACCGATCCTGACCTCCAAAACGCGTTCTCCCCCATCGAGGATATCCTCGACGAGCTCCGCGCTGGACGCATGGTCGTCGTCACTGACGATGAATCACGCGAGAACGAGGGCGACCTCATCCTCCCGGCTCAGTTCATCACCCCCGAAGCGATCATGTTCATGCTCAAGGAAGCATCGGGATACATGTTCGTCTCGCTCCCAGAGTCCGACTGCGATCGTCTCGATCTGCATGGACAGTCCGCTGTGAATACATCCGCGCGTGGGACGCCGTTGACTGTTTCAGTTGACGGGCATCCCAAGCACGGCTTCACCACCGGCGTCAGCGCCCACGAACGCGCCAAGACCATCCAGATGCTGATCGATCCATCGACCAAGCCCGACGACTTCGTGCGTCCCGGACACATCAATCCGCTCCGATCACGCGACGGCGGCGTGCTCGTCCGCGTGGGACACACCGAGGGCATCGTCGATCTCTGTCGACTCGCTGGTCTCAACCCCGGATGCGTCGGGATCGAGATCGTGCACCCCGAGGGACGCATGATGCGTGTCCCCGATCTGGCGCAGTTCTGCACGCAGCACACCATCAAGATGTGCTCGATCAAGCAGATCATCGAGTACCGGCTCGCTAAGTCCTCGATCGTCGAGCGCATGGATCCGATCGAGGGATCAACGATCACCACGCCGCTGGGTGAGTTCAACCTCATCGCGTTCCGCGCGCCGAGCGATCCGATGCCCCACCTCGCACTCACTGTGGGCGATGTCGGGAAGCTCGACGAGTACCACAACCCGATCCCCAATAGCGAGCCGACGCTCGTCCGCGTCCACAAGCGTGATCTGCTCGGAGACATCTTCGACGACATCGGATCCAATCCCGACCCGACCTCATCGACTGGTCAAACCCTCCGCAGATCCATGCAGATGATCCAGGACGAAGGCCGCGGCGCGATCGTCTACCTCCGTCCCCACGGCATCGGAGACGAGCTCTCCCAGCGCCTCTCGCGTCCGCACAATCACAGCACCGAAGACGCCGTGACCGAAGCGCTGTCCCCAGAGATGGTCGAATACGGCACCGGATCCCAGATCCTCCGCGCTCTGGGAATCAGCAACCTCAAGCTCATCACCAACTCCGAAGCATCCTACCCCCACCTCGAATCCTTCGGACTCACGATCGCAGAGCGTGTTCGAGTGAGCCAATAAAAAACGCCCGCGAGTTGCGAGCGTTCTCATTGAGTATTCGAAGTCACTCAACCCAGCAAGCCGCCGAGCATTTGCATTGGGTCGTCGAGTTTGTCGAGTTGTTCCGCGATCTGTGTAGACACGGCATCGATGCCTTGCTCCGCCTTCTCTTTACCGCCGCCGAGCAGAGCGCCGAGGTTGTCGAGGTCCAGGTTGCTCTTGAGTGAGGACAGGTCTCCCTTGAGCAGCGAGTCCACATCGAGCTTCCCTTCGCCGAGTAAAATCTCCATTTTCTGCATGAGTTTAGAGATAAACCCACCGGCTTGGTCATCCGACACGCCGAGTTTCGAGCTCAGCAATTTGATGAGTTCGTCTTTCTTCTCTCCAACGATTTGATCGAGCATCTAATCTCTCCACAACGATTTGTTCTTAAAACTGGACATATGTGTTCACAATATGGTTAGGTCGATCCCCCTATCAACTCATGCATAAAAAGATATAGACCAAATTGCCTATATTGACAACTAATTTGGCTCATATGTTCGGTATATTTTCGTATTTTCCGATAATTTCCGTGACAAACGGCTCCAGATCAGGGAAACTACCAGCATCGAGACGGAAGCACACCCGTCCACCACGACACCTTTCAACAGGAGATCTCAATGAACCGCACGACGCTGATCGCATTCGCCGCAGGATCACTCATCACCGCTGGAGCCGCGCTGATTATCGGCGCCGGTCCAGAGCACAAACATCATGACAAAGCACACGACCACAAGATGATGGACAAAGACCCAGCGGATCACATGTCCGAAATGTCCGCCGAGGAGATGATGGCGGGGATGATGAAGCTCTCGACCCCCAACGAGCACCACGCCGAGCTGATGACCACTGTCGGATCGTGGTCCGCGAAGACCAGCTTTGTGATGGACCCCGCGGCGCCACCAACAGAGGGTCCCGCGACGATGGTTGTCAAGGAGATGCTTGACGGACGCTACACGATGTCGCACTTCAAGATGGACTTCATGGGACAACCATTCGAAGGCTACTCCATCATCGGATACGACAATGCGCACGAGCAGTACTGCTCCATCTGGATGGACTCCATGTCCACCAAGATCACTTATATGACCGGCAACAAAGACGAAGACGGCAACCTCGTCATGCTCGGCACCGCAACCACCCCGATGGGTGACAACCCAATGAAAATCGTCACCACCAGAATCGACAACGACCACTGGTCCGACAAGTTCTACGATCAGATGCCCGACGGCTCGTGGTTCAACTCCGGATCCATCACCTACACACGCGACTGATCGTCAGCGCTCTCGCAGAATACACAATCCATCATCTCTCGCCCGCGCTCCGGCGCGGGTTTTTGTATCATCTATAGATGGATACCCAAAAACAGCAGTTCATCTGCTTCTTGGAGCCGATGCGTGCAGGTATGCCCGATGATCCGACTCCTGAAGAAGCACAAGCCGCAAGCGATCATTTCGAGTATTACCATCAACTCCACAAGCAAGGCACACTCATCCTCGCGGGAAGAACACAGGAATCACCGCATGTCGGGATCATGATCTTCGAAGCCGAGTCAAAGACCGCCGCCGAATCCGTCGTCAATCAAGATCCCGCGATCATCGCAGGCGTCTTCAGGGCAACGGTGCAAGCGTACAGGATTGCCCTTTTTCGGAGCGAGTAGCGTGTCAGTAGCTTTCACTCCCCGAACCAATTACGGAGCAGGATCTCAAGATCGAGACTGAGGTTTTCAGCTGTATCAGAATTGCCTGGATGCGTTCGGATCACATCCAACAGATAGAGCTCCGAGTCGAATACATCAGGAATTTGATTGTCAAAATATTCAACAAATGAACACACCTGCCCCCCACTCTGCGATGCATACTCATTCATTGCTGTTGAAATATCCAGCAACGACTTGAACGATCCAGGGGCCCCGGTGACCCAAGGCACTACATGGATATTGACCGGATGCCCAACGCCGTTCAGAGCAAATGATTGATTCAGTCGACGCATCAGTTCGAAGTAGTTCGCTCTCACACCCGGCTCCTGGAGCGAATCAGGATTATGTCCGAGCATCACGATCAGAGAGTTGGCGTCGATGAGCCGCGCCGCGGCTTCCCTGCTCGCCTGAGAAATCGCTAAATGATCATCCAAGCCCCAACCCGGTGAGGCCATTGCTCCCATGACATATCCCGGAACTGGTCTTCTGTGTTCGTCAACAACAAGCAATGCAGATCCCAGTATCTGGAAGGTCATCCCCGCAGATTCAACTACTCCTGCGGACATAAAGAGCTCCACACCGGCACCATCGATGTCGCCATGAAAATCTGATCGAATCACCTGCTCGATGATGGTGTATCCGTACTCCTGCGGCAGTTTGTGTACTGTTCTTGTCGATTGATCCAAGTATGAACCACGACGAGCGACTGTCTCAACCAACGGTACAGTCTGTGGCGTAGTCCGTACCGCGATCCGCAGGACGAGCGTTCGATTCAACATCCAGTTGCTCGGCCAGCTATGCAGATTCGGATAGTCGTTGTACAACATCAGAGTCGCAAACGATGAATCATGGTCATCGACATCACCATCACACATCCATTCGTACGCGCGATAATTCATGAAATCACGCGGCCCACCATGAGTCCAGGAATCAGGATTCGTCAGCTCCCTGCTTGACAGATTCGCGATGTGCTCCACATTGAACAGGATCTCTTGACCGGCCCAGATAAAGTTCGTGCTGAAAAACGCGCCAACCGTTGGGAGATCCCAAAGACGCATATAGGGACGCATGCGCAATCCGTGAGGTGACGACACCTGAGAATCACCTATGAAAACACAACGAAAGTTATCGGGATCAGGTTTGAGTTCGAGCGTTTCTATGCCGTCCGCTCTGTCGATGGGCTTGCTCATCAAACCGAATGATTGAGCCCGACAGAGTGTGGTGGGCAACACGATCGATGAGAAAATCAGAAATGCCTGCAATACAACAAGCACTCGCGTAATTTGTCTTGTCAATCGCGAAGTCATAATAGAAACAATCTAATCGATTCAACACATATTTTACAAAGTAAATAAAGTGAATTTATCAGCTCAAATCCGCTCGTACAACGGTAGATCACCAACCAATGGTCGGCAGTAGTCCAGGAACTTCTGGCTCACATTGTTGTGACCATCAATAAACTCCGCAGGCATGTGCTTGGTCTTCGCCGCGACATCACTGAGTTCAATCCGTTCATACTTACAAGCATACGGCTGCCCCTCACCGATCGGACTGGTCCGGATGATCGCGACCGAACCATCGAGATCGCCGCTCGTCGCGAGACGCGCCGCGTATCGACCCACGCCTCGTGCTTCCTTCATATCCACTGGGGACTGATCCGGGAAACAGCGCTGGACATATCCAAAGGTGTCGGCGCGGACGCGAGGCGCTTTGCCCCCAGCAGGCGTCAATCGCTCTTTGAGCAGATCGGACAGTCCATCACCGATCGCGCCGGAACCTGAGAGCTGTACATTACCGTGCGCGTCAACCTGTCCATCTTTGATAAGCTGCGCGCCGATAGCGTTGCCGTCTTTATCGCTGATGCCTTCGCTCACCGCGATGTGCACGCGTTGACGCTTGTCGTACAGCTTCGCAACATCCTCGACAAACTGGTCCATATCGAACGGCACCTCAGGAAGGTAGATCAACTGAGGACCATCGCTCGAAGCGCCTTCAAACTCGTAGCGATCATCACGACGCGCCAGCGCACTCGCGGCTGTCAGGAATCCCGCGTGACGCCCCATGATGACATTGATCTTGATGCCGGGAAGCGAGATGTTGTCGAGGAAGTCCGCCATGCACGCTTTGGCGACGAATCTCGCGGCGCTCGGGAATCCCGGCGTGTGGTCGTTGATCATCAGATCGTTGTCAACCGTCTTGGGAATATGGAAACAACGAAGCTCGTACCCCTTCTGATTCGAGAGCTCGTTCACGATTCGGCAGGTATCGCTCGAATCGTTCCCGCCGATGTAGAAGAAGTAATGAATGCCGTGGCGCTGACACGCTTCGAAGATTCGCTCGCAGTACGCCGCGTCTGGTTTGTCGCGTGTCGATCCCAATCCGGCGCTTGGAGTCTGCGCGAGGAGTTGAAGACGATCGTGAGGATAATCCGTGAGGTCATACAGATCGTCGTTGGTGAGACCAGTCACGCCGTGGCGCATGCCGAGGATTTTCTTGATCGGATTACCTGGAGTCCCGGCCCCTGCGGCTCTCAATCCTTCGACGACACCAACCAGCGACTGGTTGATGACGGCGGTGGGTCCGCCTGATTGTCCAATGACCGCGTTTCCTGCTACTAAATCTGGCATTTCGGAGCTCCTCGTGCGATTTCGATCCACATATGTGGAACAGAACGGTAGCGGATCACCACACCTAAATCAGAGTCCAATTTGGTGAATTTCTGATTTCTCATTGAGCATCATTTGGACTCCTCTTATAGTACCTGAACGACCAGACGCTTAGAGAACGGCTGGTTTGTGTGGACAAGAGAGAAACCCACAGACATAAGAGAGAAAGAGGAACACATGCTTATCACTCGCACTGCAGTTATCGCCGCATCGATCACCGCAACCACATCGTTTGCCGGCGTGCCGATCGATCACGAATCGTCATTCCTTGCATTCGGTGCCGAGATGCCATTCGGTGACGGCAACATGAACACCAACTACTCCATCCATCGTGGCATGGACGCGTTCGGTGCACTCGAGATCGGCCTGAAAGCAAAGGAACGCTTCGTTGGTGACCTCACCACCGACGGCAACGGCCGCTTCTTCGCAAACGCCGGCTCACCCGACAACGACGGGCTCAGCTCGTGGAACATCGATTTCGGATTCGCACTCTCGCGCGATGCGACCCCTGCGAACTACCACATGACCCTTATGGTTGATTTCGACGCCGGATTCGGTTCACAGAGCTGGGTCACCCTCGACATCACCAACGCACTCGCTGCGGCGATGGTCACCACCCCTGCAGGAGGTGATAGCCAAAACCCAGGATTCAGCTTCTGGGGAGTCAGTGTCCCGTTCATCCTCGATGCGAGCGGATACATGCCGTTCGATCCAGATGCGACCGGCGAGTACGATGTCAAGATGGTGCTGACCGAGGTTACCGGCGCTCCATTGCTCGAAACCGCGATCGTGGTCGAAGTCGTCCCATCCCCAAGCTCCGCAGCATTGTTCGGACTCGGAGGACTGCTCGCGACTCGCCGCCGTCGATAAAGACGAACATCTGAATATGCAGTCAAGAAGTCCCGCACCAGCGGGGCTTTTATCATGACCACCGATTTCAGCAAGCGAAACCGCACTTGACCCCAGAATCCGTTCAGAAATCACGCCACTTTCTCACCACTTCTCGGTACCATCTTCTCCAAGGAGTCTCGTTCTATGAAATCTGTCATGTACCTGTGTTCCACCGCCGTCCTCATCGCGGCTGCATCCGTCCACACCGCAACACTCGCGTCCGATCCCCTCGCGCCGCGACCCAACGGCATGGCGGTCGATCGACCAAGCAAACACCTCATCACCGGCGCGACCATCCACCTCTCGCCGACCCAGACCTACGACGCCGACTCCAACCCCGGCATCCTCATCGAAGACGGCGTCATCATCGGAGTTGTCGAGTCCACCGACACCATCCGACTCAAACCCGGATTCCAGATCCACGAGCTCCCAGACACCTACCACATCTACGCCGGATTCATCGACCCATTCGTCGAAGTCGACACCCAAGCGATCGACCCAAACTCCAGCGGCAAGCACTGGAACCGATTCGTCACCCCCCAGCGCGACGCGCTCATCGGACCAGGACTCACAAACAAACAAGCCGAGTCGCTCCGCAAGCACGGATTCACCACCGCGATGATCGCACCAGACTCCGGCGTGTTCCGCGGATGGACCGCAACCGTCTCCACCGCCGATCATTTTAACGACCCATCACTCGGACTTCCGCCCGTCTATCAATCACACGCGGGACAGATGATGGGGTACGACCGCACCAACTGGTCCGACGCGGACTACCCCACGAGCCACATGGGTGTGATCTCGCTCATGCGCCAGACCTTCCTCGACGCCGAGCACTACCACAAGTCCAAAGCCACCAACCCTTCGTGCCTGTCGCAGGTCACCCCCGACGACACAACCTTCTTCTATGACACCAGCACCGAGCTCGAAGCGGTGCTCGCTGACAAGATCGCGACCGAATTTGATCACGACAACATCGTCATCATCGGATCAGGTAGTGAACACCGCCGACTCGATGCGCTCGTCGAGAT
>WUAJ01000067.1 GCA_009827215.1 Phycisphaeraceae bacterium | reverse complement strand
TCTTGATCGTTCATCGAGTAAGGGAGGTTCCCTACATACAGGTTCAACATTGCTGTCGTCTTCCAAATGCCCGTAAGTCATAGCTGAGATCGAGTAAGAGAACCGGGCTTCTTCTTCGTCGACGCAACACCTCATGGCGATGCACCCAAGTCTAGACACCACAAGGGACTGAGCATGTCAAGATTTTGAAATGAATCATGATCACCTCTCAGGGGCTTCCCTGAGCTATCAACAGGGATTCCCCCATATCATCTGGTATGGATCCCAGCCTGTGTCCACTCGAATCTGCTTCCTTGAGTCTCTTGTGGGACTTTCAGGATCCCCAATCTAGCGAGCAGCGATTTATCCATTTTCGTGATCGAGCGGCTCAATCGGGGGAACAAGACCTTGCCGCACTCGCGAGTACCCAGCATGCTCGCGCTCTGGGACTCCAGCGTCGATTCGATGAGGGGGAAGCGATCCTCCAGTCGATCCGTGACCAGTTCCCGAATCCGGAGGGTGAACTCGCGGTCCGAATCGCTCTGGAGCAAGGGAGGCTGCTCAACTCATCTGGGAGCAAAGAACAATCCATCCCGGAGTTTGAGCGTGCGTGGAAGATCGCGTGTGATTACAACCTTGATGGACTCGCGGTCGACGCGGCCCACATGCTTGGGATCGTGCATGAAGCGGATCGAGCGATGGAGTGGAATCAGCAAGCACTCGACCTCGCGATGCGATCGGATCAAAGCGATGCACGCAAGTGGAGGGGGTCGCTGCTCAACAACATGGGATGGACACTCCACGCTTCTGGGGACTACGAACACGCGCTGCAACTGTTCGAGCAAGCGCTCAAAGAACGCGTCGAGAACGGCACACCAACCACCATCCGCATCGCACGCTGGTGCGTTGGACGCTGTTTGCGATCACTGGGTCGCATTGACCATGCGCTCACAATCCAGCGTGAGTTGGAATCCGATCCTGATGCGGATGGCTATGTCCACGAAGAAATCGCGGAATGTTTGCACGCACGCGGAAAGGCGGATGAAGCGCTGCCGTACTTTGCCAGAGCGTACGAGATGCTCTCGCAGGATTCGTGGTTGATGGCGCAGGAACCTGATCGGATCAATCGACTCAAAGAGCTCGGCAAAGTCAGCGCATAAAGAAACCCGGCATTGAGCCGGGCTTTTGTGGAATCGTGTCTTCCGCTATTAGTCCTTCTTGAGCAGGTCGCGGATTTCTTCGAGGAGGACCACATCTGCCGGAGGAGCCGGTGGGGGGGCTGCTTCTTGCTCCTTCTCGAAGTTTGCTTTCGCTTTGTTGATCATCTTGACCATGATGAAAATGACAAACGCGAGGATGAGGAAGTTAAACAGGATGGTGATGAAGTTGCCATAAGCGAAGACCGCACCCTGGGCGCGTGCTTCTTCGAGTGAGAGACCTTTCTCCACACCTTCTGCAAGCGGGATGTAGAGGTTTGTGAAATCGACATCGCCGATGACAGAACCCACGAGTGGCATAATCACATCCGCGATCAGCGACTTGATAATCAGACCGAACGCGCCGCCGATGATGATGCCGACGGCCATATCGACCATGTTCCCCTTGATGGCAAACTCTTTAAACTCTTTGATCATGCCCATGAGATTTTCTCCAGTGCTTTGTGTTGGACCCTGCGTAATTGTTACAGGATGAGTAGTGTCCCTAGTGCAATCCTAGTGGACACAAAGAGATGGTGCAAACACCCCACACCCGGAATGTGGGGTTTTGAACTTGAGATTCAATACTGATTTAGGTGTCCGGATTGGATCAGGTCAGCCGCCTTTGAGCTTGACGACGCCTTTGCCCTTCGTGATTTTGCCGATGACATGGACGGATTCGCCGAGTTTCTCGAGCTTGCGTTTGACGCCGTCGGCGAAGGTCGGACGCACGATCAAGCAGTACCCGATTCCCATATTGAAGACCTTTCGCATCTCCTCGTCGTCGATGCCGCCTTGTTCCTGGAGGAACTCGAAGACCTTGGGGGTGTCCCAGCTCTTGAGGTTGATGGACGCATCCACCTTGCCGTGGAGTGCTCGGTTGAGGTTGCCTTCAAGACCACCTCCGGTGATGTGCGCCATTCCGGAGATGACCTTCTTGACCTTGTACATGCGCAGAAGCTTGACGATCGAGTCCGCGTAGATCCGTGTTGGGGTCAGCAGGACTTCTCCGAGTGTGCGATCGGGATCGAGTTCTGGGTAGACCTTGTCGAGCTTGAGTTTCGCGTGCTTGATGACGGAGCGGACGAGGGAGTAGCCATTGGAATGGACTCCTGAGGATTCGAGTCCCAGCACGATGTCACCCGGCTCGACGCGCATCGGATCGGTCGCTTTCTTGAGCTCGACAACCCCGACGCTGAATCCCGCGAGGTCGTAGTCCCCTGGTTTGTAGAGGTCGTTCATCTCCGCGGTCTCGCCTCCAATCAGGGCGCATCCCGCTTGCTTGCATCCGTCGGAGATTCCGCGCACGAGGTCGTGGAGCACATCCTGCTCGACCTTGTGGACCGCGACATAGTCGAGGAAGAGCAGGGGTTCAGCACCCTGCACGATCAGGTCGTTGGCGTTCATTGCGACGAGGTCGATCCCGACGGTGTCGTGCTTGCCCATCTCGATCGCGAGGTGGACCTTGGTTCCGACTCCGTCAGCGCACGCGACGAGGACGGGATCGGTGAAGTTGTGTTTGAAGAGCTGCTCGTTGTAGTCCAGTCGCAGTAAGCCCGCGAATCCGCCGGGGTTATCGATGACGCGCTGTCCGTGTGTTCTGCGGAGCAGCGATCCGATGGAGCCGACGAACTTGTCCCCGGCTTCGATGCTGACACCAGAATCGGCGTAGGTCAAACCCGAGGGTTTGCGAGAACCGGACTTGCGAGGACCGGACTGGCGAGGACGGCTCTTGGTCGATGCGGGCATACCCAAGCGTATGCGCCCGATCTGCCCAAAGAGTGAAAGAAATCGGCTCGCTCGGAATGTGCAGAACCCCGACGAGGTTCGTATACTACCAGATCAACAAAACGACAGAGGAGTCCATATGCCAGAGTCTCATTTCTTCACCTCCGAATCCGTCTCCATGGGGCACCCCGACAAGGTGTGCGACCGCATTTCCGATGCGATCCTCGACGCGATGCTCGAGAAGGACCCACACTCACGCGTCGCCGTGGAGACGCTCGTCTCGACTGGGATGGCGGTCATCGCTGGAGAGGTCACGACGACGGCGTATGTCGATATCCCGGAGACAGTCCGCAATGTGATCCGCGATATCGGATACACCGACGGCGATATGCGATTCGATGCTGAGTCGTGTGCCGTGCTCGTTTCGATCAACCAGCAGTCCCCTGACATCGCGATGGGAGTCAACAAAGAGGGTGCGGGCGATCAGGGCATGATGTTCGGATTCGCGTGCAAGGAGACCGACGAGCTGATGCCGCTCCCGATCATGCTGAGCCACAAGCTCGTCGCTCGTCAAGCGGAGGTTCGTCAGGGAGACATCATCCCTGGACTGCGTCCAGATGCCAAGAGCCAAGTGACGGTCGAGTACGACAACGGCAAGCCAGTCCGGATCGACACTGTTGTGATCTCGACCCAGCACGATAAGACCTGGAACGATCGTCAGGACGAGCTCCGAAATCAAGTGATTGATCAGATCATCAAGCCTGTGCTTGGTGAGTACTGGAATCCTGGGATCACGATCCATGTGAATCCGACCGGACGCTTCGAGCTCGGCGGACCACACGGCGACGCGGGTCTCACCGGTCGCAAGATCATCGTCGATACCTACGGCGGGCGCGGGCGTCACGGCGGCGGCGCGTTCTCCGGCAAGGACCCCACCAAGGTTGACCGCTCCGCGGCATACATGGCACGCTACATCGCGAAGAACATCGTCGCGGCGGACCTCGCGGATGAGTGCGAGATCCAGCTCTCGTACGCGATCGGTGTCGCCGAACCAACCAGCGTGTTTGTTGAGACCTTCGGGACTTCCAAGGTCTCCGAAGAAGCGATCGCGAAAGCGGTTCGTGAGGTCTTCCCGCTGACTCCGCGTGGGATTATCGACTCGCTGGATCTGCGCAAGCCGATCTATCGCAAGTCAGCGCGTCACGGCCACTTTGGTCGCACCGCGGTCGAGAAGAACGGCACATGGTTCTTCCCATGGGAACGCACAGACAAAGCGGACGCGCTCAAAGCAGCGGTCAAGAACGCTGAACCATGCATGGCTTAATCGAGTTCGCGGTACAAGCCGTGCTCAATGATGTATGAAAGCACCCCTAAGTCGAGTCCTTCGATTTGGGGTTTTTCATTGGATCGATCGAGGTCTGTGAGTTGCTGACGGATGCTGGTTGAGGAGTAGGGGAGTGTTTCGAGCTCGATGCAGGATTGTTCCCAGTGGTGGAGGTCGTCATTGTCCCAGACGCCGAGCTCGTCGAGGGTGCTGACGAGTGAGGAGACGGATTCATCGGGATCGTCGTTGCCTCGGAGGATGACGACGGCGTCCTTCCAGAACTCGGTGTAGCGGCGCCAGCGGTGCATGGAGAGGGCTTGGTCAGCGCCGATGAGGAAGTGGTTGGTGCCTGTGGTGTGCATGAGTCGGACGACAGACCAGGTGTCGGCCCAGTAACTGGGGGCGTTCTCATTGAGCAATCCGTCCGCGAGTTCCTGCGTCCAGACTGTTGCTGGACGCTCGATGGAGTCGATCGCGATCTTGAGCATCTCGACGCGATGCTGATCCGGGGTCGGGGCGTGGTCTTTATGCGGCGAGCGCGACGCGGGGACATAAATGAGCGGGCAGGTGTTGGGTGAGAGTCCCAGAGCGATCTCGAGCTGCTGAGCGGCTTGGTCGGCGAGGGTGGTGTGCGCGAGGTGGGGGGGGTCGAAGGAGCCTCCGATGAACAAGCGTGCCGGCGCGTCCTTGACGAAGGATGGGAGCGACACGGGATGGTGGTGACGCTCGATGTGGTTGTCGGAGGGAGGCGGAGGAGGGGTTGGTGGAGGTGTGGGGCTCATGGAGGATTCTTAGGGGGGAGGAATGACTGTGTGGGTTTGGAAGTTGATTCGGCCTAGAATCCCTACCGGCTTTGGTGGATGGATCTTCGGATTGGTCTGCTGAGGCCGGAACGCGGCCCCATCGTCTAGCCTGGTCCAGGACACCAGGTTCTCATCCTGGGAACGCGGGTTCAAATCCCGCTGGGGTCATTCGGATGACGCTCAATGAGAAAGCATTGGGCGTTTTCGATGAGTCATGCTTAACAGAATATGCTTCTTGACCTTGGTCTGCTGAGTTCTTGGAAAGCTGTGTACCATATTGACATGAAAGTCACTATTGAAATCCCTGAGTACAACGGCGAGACTGGACTTGTCCATGATGGTCATGGCGGTAAGTTGCGTGTGTATGGTGCAGCCGATGGAAATCACGCAAGAATTGATGGTGATCGAGACGGGATGATTACTCTTGCGAACGCTTTGCTTTCGATAGCGTACAACTGGGACCAAGCTCCAGAATTTGCACATCATCACCTCGATCCAAACTTTTTGCTTGATGATGGCTCGACTGAGGTTGTTGTTCAACGACTCAAGAGTTAAAGCTGGTCCATGATGCACAGGTTGTGTGGTTTTGTTTTATGATTGATTACAGATCGGTTTGAAACTCACGCTCGACGATTTCCACAGCGTTGCGGACCGCGTCGTGGTCGAAGCCTCTCCGGGCGAGTCTGCCGATGAGTCTTCGCTTGCGGACTTCGGGGTCGTCGATGCTCGCGAGGGAGCGATGCATCCTTCGTGCGAGGTTCAGCGCGTCGGCTTTGGGATCGCTGTCTTCGAGTTCTTCGTCGAGGGTCTCGCGGATGATGGAGGACTCGATGCCTTTCTCTCGGAGCTTGGCTTCGATGAAGCGGCGTCCGGCTGGTTTGCTCCGGATGATGGAGCGCGCTCTCATCCCGGCGTACTCGCGGTCGTTGAGGACTCCGAGCTCGGTCAAGCGATCGATCGCGTATTGGATCGCATCGGGATCGTTGTCTTTGAGGAGGAGTGATCGACGCAGTTCCTCAGCGGATTTGGCGCGGGCGCTCATGATGCGGATCGCGGATCGGTAGGCGCGGGATCGGGTGAGCTCGGTGTGGAGCGTTTGCGCGAGGTCCTCGGTCCATGCGTCTCCGACTTTGAGTTTGTGCTTAATCTTTGTCGTGTGCTCGATGCGTCCCATGAGCACGCGATTGACGCGGACGGAGAGTTGGTCGGGTTGATCCGAGCAGGCGCGGAGGGAGGTGATGGAGGCGGAGCCGTCGGTCGGGATGTCCTTGGGGGTTGGTTTACGGGACTTGTAGTTTTGGCGATAGCCTTGGCTCATGGGAACATTGTACGGTACTGTGAGATCTCGCTGATCCCCTTCGCGTCGTTGCTGCGTTTGGCGGCCTCGAGTCCCTCATCGAGTATCTTGGCGGCGTCTTCGTTGCGGTCGAGTGCTTCAAGGGAGCGTGCCATGTGGTAGTACGCGTAGCTGTAGTCCGCGTCCGCTTCGATGGTCTTTTTGTAGAACTCGACGGCTTGCTCGTGCTCGGAGGTCTTGGCGTAGTCCTGCGCCATCGCGTAGAGCATGAACGGATCGTTGGGCTCGAGATCGAGCAGCTTCTGGATTTGTTCGCGTGTCGGCATGTGCTGAGTCTACACGAGATTACTTGGAGTAGTCAAAGACGCCTCGTCCAGTCTTGTTTCCGAGTCGTCCGGCGGTCACGAGTTGCTTGAGGAGCGGACACGCGCGGTAGCGGGGGTTGTTGAGTCCTTCGGCGAGGACTTCCATGATGTGCTCGCAGGTGTCGAGTCCGATGAAGTCAGCGAGGCGGAGCGGTCCCATTGGGTGCGCCATGCCGAGCTTCATGATCTCGTCGATGTGTTCTGGTTCTGCGACGCCTTCCATCCAGGTGTAGAACGCTTCGTTGATCATCGGCATGAGGATTCGGTTGGACACAAACCCCGCACGATCGTTCGCGGGAACCGCGACCTTGCCCATCGCTGATGAGAGCGCGAGGACGCGGTCGGTGGTTTCTTGGCTCGTTGCGAGGCCGTTGATGACCTCGACGAGCTTCATGACTGGGACTGGGTTGAAGAAGTGCATCCCTATGAAGCGGTCCGCGGCGTCGCCGACACTGGTCGCGAGGTCGGTGATGGAGATCGACGAGGTGTTGGACGCGATGATCTGGTTCCCGGTGAACTTCTCGGCGAGCTTCGCGAAGAGGTCTTTCTTGATGTCCGCGTTCTCGACGATCGCTTCGATGACGATGTCGGAGGAGTCGAGCGCGGAGAGGTCGGACGCGTAGGTGATGCGATCCTTGGCGGCGGTCGCTTCGTCCTGGGTCATGCGAGCTTTTTCGACGGCGCGAGCGAGGAGTTTGTCGTGGAGAGCGCCGCATTTGGAGAGCGCGGCGTCGGCTTGGTCGTAGACGACGACATTGAATCCGGAGACGGCTCCGACTTGGGCGATGCCTCCACCCATTTGTCCGGAACCGATGACTCCGATGGTGCTGATGCCGTGGTCTGTGCTCATTGTGATCTCCTCGGTTCGGGTGGTTGAATGGGAAGGGATTCTAGTCCGGAGGGTGGTGTTTGTGTATGAAAACGAAGAGTGTCATCCACCCTTTGGTGGGGTGGATGACACACTTCTTGAGCTGGTGTTGGGTTCTTTTGTTGGTTGGGGAGGGGCTGGTTACGGGCAGCCGTCGCTGTAGAGCTGGAGGTATGCGGAGATGTCGAGGAAGTTGAGTTTGCCGTCGTTGTTGAGGTCGGCGATGCATTCTTCGGCGTTGGGGTTTTCAACGCGTGTGACCCTGACCTGGAGGTGACCTGTTGTGTTGATGATGCCTTCAACAGGGTTGCTCCACTTCGCGGATGCGAACGAACCTTGCGGGCCGTTGGCGATGTACTCGATTCGTCGAGGTGTGAATCCCTGCGATGACGGCAGCGAGACTCCATAGTCGTCCGAGCTGCTTGGGAGCGAGGTCATGTTGTCGGTGAACGCGGGTTTGGTCCCTTGGACTTGAACGGTGTACCCAAAGTCGTTGTACAGAATATAGATCTCGTAGATTTTGAGGTCTGGGTAATAGCGGAACTGTGCGGATGCTGCGGTTTGGTATTCGATTGCGATGTTGTTTGTGAACATCGGAAGGTCCAAGCCGGGATTGAATGCCATGCCGGGGTAGGACCACCATTGCACAACCTCAGCAGTCACAGGCTCAAAGACATTCGGCTCGATCGGTGGGGCGCTGGTGTCGAACACGACACGCAGTCCGATGGGATGCAGTTCCTTCGCGTCGGATTGAGCTTGACCCACAAACTCGATCTGGATGTACGGCTGCGCGTTTGCGTTTGATGAGCACAACGCGATCAGGGTAATGATCGCGTTGAGGACGATGATGTTCAGGGACTTCATTCTTGGCCGCTCCTCTCGATGGCTCTGTGAACACCCAAGCTACTCGATTTCGAGCTCCGGAACAAGTGAATTTACACATCTTATCGGAGCTGGATGGTGTGTGTATGAAACGGATTGCGGGGGCGTGAGGGCGGCTTCTGTGGGTTCATGTGTGCGAGCGAACCAAGAAGATCATCATCACTGGGGGTGATGATGACCTGCTGGGTTCGCTTGGTGAAAATGGGCAAATTGACACTATCACGCATAGAATCCCCTCCACCCCCCCCAAAGTGAAGATCACGCGAATGGGTAGATGCGAGGACTACGAATATGGCACAGCAACTTGGAGCAGCGACGAGCGAGTTTGAGAAGATGGATCGGTGCGCTGATCTGGATCATCGTCCGCGCGTGCTGCTCGGGAAGATGGGGCTCGACGGACACGATCGTGGGGTCAAGGTCATCGCTCGTGCGTTGCGGGACTCTGGGGTGCATGTGATCTACTCGGGACTCTGGCAGACGCCGCACTCGCTCGCGATCTCCGCTCGCGATGAGGATGTGGATTGCATCGCGGCTTCGATGATGTCCAACTCGCACCTCGTGCTCGGGAAGAACCTGATCAATGCACTGGAGGAAGTAGGACGCAGCGACATCCCGGTGCTCATGGGTGGGATCCTCCCTGCGGAAGATGTCCAAGCGCTCAAGGAGATGGGGGTGCAGGAGTGCTTCCCGACTGGGACCGGACTGCTGGACATCGTCAACGCGGTCAAAGCGGATGTGAAGGCGCAGGACCACAAGGTTCCGTCTGGGCATGGTTCTGCTCAACTCGCTCGGGACATCTCGCTGATGCACGATGAGAAGGAGATGCGGAGCGACGCGGTTCGCCGTCGTCCCAAGCGTGTGATCGGTCTGACAGGATCACCTGGTGCGGGCAAGAGCACGCTTGTGGCGCAGCTGGTGCGTGAGCACGCGGTGCGCGCGAAGAAGGATCCGAGCATTGGTCGATGTGCCGTGATCGCGTTTGATCCCAAGAGTCCGATTACCTCTGGCGCATTGCTTGGAGATCGCTTGCGTGTAGATTTCAACACGATCGGTGAGCACGCGTTCTACCGCTCGCTGGCGATCCGAGGTGAGGACTACCACGGCCTTCAAGAAGCGGTCGAACTCATCGGTGACGCGTTTGAAGGGGAGCAGGCGTACGACACGGTGTTTGTCGAGACCGTTGGAGCGGGACAGAACGAGACGATGATCCGTGATTATGTGGATCACACGGTGGTCGTGCTGACGCCTGGCATGGGCGACGCGGTGCAGATGGACAAAGCGGGGATCCTCGAGATCGCGGATGTGTTCGTGTGCAACAAAGCGGATCATCCTGGTGAGGATATCCTCGTGCGTGATCTGCGCGAGATCGCTGGGAAGACGCCGATCTATGAAACGGTCGCGACGCACGCGCAGGGGATCCCTGAACTGTTCGATGGACTCATGCAGGCATGATGGAGATCGACGAGTCCATCATCGAACTGGCCACGCAGGTCATCGAGCACGCGAAGGCACAAGGCGTGACGCTCGGATGCGTCGAGTCGTGCACTGGAGGGATGCTCGGATCGGTCCTGACTTCCATATCTGGATCGTCCGATGCGTTTGAAGGGGGGCTCATGACCTACTCCAACGAGACCAAAGTCCGCTTGGTCGGGGTCGATCGCGAAGCACTCGACAAGCACGGCGCGGTCTCCAGTCCCGTTGCGGCGCACATGGCGATGGGGGGGAT
>WUAJ01000066.1 GCA_009827215.1 Phycisphaeraceae bacterium | reverse complement strand
CACCAACGGCTTCCACAACGCACCAACCGAGCACGACCCGACGCTCTTCCTCGCAGGAGATGTCCGCGCCAACGAACAGGTCGGACTCACCGCAATGCACACACTCTTCGTCCGCGAGCACAACAGACTCGCCGACCAGATCGCGATCGACAACCCAGGATTCACCGGCGAGCAAATCTACCAACACGCCAAAGCAATCGTGACCGCGCAACTCCAAGCGATCACCTACAACGAGTTCCTCCCCAAACTCCTCGGACCAGGTTCAATCCCACCATTCGTTGGGTACAACGACTCAATCGATCCGGGAATTACCAACCTGTTCGCGACCGCAGCGTACCGCGTCGGACACACCATGCTCTCGACTCAGATCATGCGTACCGACGAGTTCCGCAATGAGATCACCGCCGGACACCTTTCGCTCGCCAATGCATTCTTCAGTCCGGACGAAGTCATCAACCACGGCATCGATCCGCTCCTCCGTGGTCTCGCGTCCCAGCACGCACAGACCGTCGATATCTTCGTTGTCGACGATGTCCGCAACTTCCTCTTTGGCGCACCTGGATCAGGTGGTTTCGATCTCGCATCACTCAACCTCCAACGCGGACGCGATCACGGCCTCCCAAGCTACAACGACATCCGCGTCGCCTTTGGTCGTCCAGCAGTCGTCAACTTCAGCGACATCAACCCAGACGCCAATGTCATCGCAGGACTCAGCGCCAGCTACGCCGATGTTGACCAGATCGACGCGTGGGTCGGACTCCTCGCAGAGCCTCACCGCCCCGGCGCCTTCGTGGGTGAAACACTGTTCCGCGTCCTCAGCGAACAATTCACAAAGCTCCGCGATGCCGATCGCTTCTGGTACCAGACCTACCTCCCGCCGCACATGGTGACCGAAGTCGAGAACACCAAACTCTCGCACATCATCCGCCGCAACACCGGGATCGGTCCTGAACTCCAAGAAGATGTCTTCTCCGTTGAAGCCGTCTGCGTTGCCGACTTTGCAGCACCAGCAGGCGCCCTCAACTTCCTCGATGTCTCCGAGTTCCTCACCCTCTACGGCCTCGAAGATCCCGCCGCAGACATCAACGAAGATGGAAACTTCAACTTCCTCGATATCGCGAAGTTCCTCGACTTCTTCGCAGCAGGTTGCCCGTAATACGCAACACACATCCTGACCCAACACCCAGATATCCCCGTTGTGATCAGCGGGGATGTCTGCTATATTCGCCCCATGATGATTCCAACAGATCAGCTCACCCGCCGGAGCGCACTCAAATCCGTCGGCGCATCCTGCGCCGCGTCCATGCTCATCCCGTCCACCCTCCTCGGATCAACACCAATGAGCAAATCAAAGCCCATCTTCAGAATCTCCCTCGCCCAGTGGTCGCTCCACAAACTCCTCTTCGCAAACGAAATGACCACCCTCGACTTCGCCAAGGAAGCACGCCTGATGGACTTCGATGCGATCGAGTATGTCAACAGCTTCTTCAAAGACAAAGCCGACGACGACGCGTACCTCAAGCAACTCAACACACAAGCCTCCGACCACAACATCACCCAGCTCCTCATCATGTGCGATGGTGAAGGCAACCTCGGGGACCCCGACCCCAAAGCACGAACCCAAGCCGTGGAGAACCACCACAAATGGGTCCGAGCCGCGAAAAAACTCGGATGCCACTCCATCCGCGTCAACGCCGCCAGTTCAGGGTCCTACGAGGAACAACAAAAGCTCGCCGCCGATGGTCTCCGAAAGCTCTCCGAGTTCGCCCAGCCCCACAACATCAACGTCATCGTCGAGAACCACGGCGGATACTCCTCAAACGGCAAGTGGCTCGCCAAAGTCATGCAACTCGTCGACCACCCAAACTGCGGCACGCTCCCCGACTTCGGAAACTTCTGCATGGACTGGTCCAAAGCCGACGACCCCGACGCATGGTACGACCGCTACCAGGGAGTCTCCGAACTCATGCCCTACGCCAAAGCCGTGAGCGCCAAGTCCTACGACTTCGACGACGACGGACACGAAACCAAAACCGACTACCACCGCATGCTCAAAATCGTCCAAGACGCCGGATACACCGGATGGGTCGGCGTCGAATACGAAGGATCAAACCACTCCCCAAGAGAAGGCTGCACCCTCACCAAAGCCCTCCTCGAACACGTCCGCCAAGAACTCTCAAGCTAATCCTAAGTCGTCTTAATCTGCTGTTAACTTCTTCGCCGGAAGCACGCAGTCAACCATCACCGCCAGCCCAACGATCACCGTTCCCGCCGCGTACAAACCGCCGCCCACAACGATCGCGTACGCAAACCCCGCGTACTCGCGCGTGATCCACCACCCCGCCATATCAACCAGCAGCCCCAGCGCCGAGACAAACACCACAAACCCAAGCACCCGCCGAGAGAACCGCGTCATCATGCCCAAGAGTCCCAGCACGATCATGATCACCGCCATCGTCGGCGCGTGCGCATGCTGACTCGTCGCCACGATCTCCGTCCCCGCAGGCTGAATATCTTTCGACACCGCGATCTTCTGGATGTCGTCCCAGTACTCCAAAGGCACCTCCGGATACGCATCAGGACCCGACGCACTCCGCGTGTGACAATCCAAACAACTCACCGCGATGATCTCCGACGGCGCCTCATCCCCAAGATCCAGATTGTCATAATCCTGCGAGACCCGATCCCCCTTCAGCCAATCCAGCAGCGCCGATCGCTCATAATCCTCGATCGTCTCCGGATGCCCAGACTCCAGCGCCTCAATCAGAGGCGATGGTGATTGCACCCCGTGATACGCCCCAACGATGTCATTCATCGTCAGCCCCGGAGACTCGTCCCGATTGTCGTAGTGCCATTGAAGGTGCAGCCCCGAAACCACATACCCGCCGAGCAAAGTCAGCACCGACAGCGCGATGCCAAGCCGAAAGCAGTAGGGGAGTCCGCCAAGCCGAAAGCCAGTTGAGTCGCTCATCGTTCAAATACCCTCAAGAGTCAGGCGATTCACAGCCCGCTCAGATCAATATCAACCGTCTTCCCGCTCACGATCGCGTCGTTGGCTGCGATCCCGACCACCGTCGCCCGCGCTGCTTCCGCGACCGAGCACGCCGGAGCGCCCTTGCTCGCGATCGCCTTGACCCAGTCTTCGAGCGCGTAGTACACCGCCGGATTCGGAAGCCCGACGCCCTCTTTGAGCTTCCCCTGCTCCGCGAGCTTCGTCGCCCCCGCGATCAGTGTGATGCCCTCGTCGTTGTGGAACTGCTGACGATTCGCGTAGACCTCCCAACCCTGTGTCGGCGCATCCGCCTCCTTAAACAGCCACCCGTGCGACCACCCAAGCTTTATCGCCGCGTTTGATCCGAAGAACACCTCGTGTCTCCCGCCGTACGAGTTCGCAAGTGTTGCGTCGTACCCAAGCAACGCGCCGTCTTCATAGATCATCGAGCAATGGATCGTGTCGTGCACCGTGCGACCGTCTTCATAGAACCGAACCGCGCCGTGCCCCGAGACTTTCGTTGGATACTTGCCCGTGTACCAGTGGAACACATCAAACTGCTGAGTGCCCCATTCACCCGCCAGCCCGTTGCTCCGCGCCGGATCAAGCTTCCAGTTCAGCGCCTCGCGCCGAACCGGATCATTCGAAGGTGTCACCCAGCTCGTCTTCCGATTATTCTGCGCGTGCATGGACACCAGATCCCGCACCGAGTCGGACCGGAAGAACCCACGCGCCAGCTGATACACCGGATTCGATCGCCCCTGCAGCCCCGCCGCGACCACACCCTTCGCGTTGCGAGCCGCGTCGCTCAGCGCCACACAATCCTCCCGAGTGTGCGCCAGCGGACACTCCAGATACACATGCACCCCCGCATCCAGACACTCGATCCCAACCTCACGATGCGTGTGCGTCGGAGTCGCCACCGCGACCGCATCGACCTCACCCGAAGCAAGCATCTCCTTGACACTCGCGTACCCCGTCGCGCCAGACGCCCGACGCAGCCCCGACTTCAGCCTCCGCTCATCAACATCACACACCCCGACGACCGACACCCCATCGAGCTTGCCAAGCTCACCCATGATCTCGCGTCCCTGTCGCCCGACCCCGATCACCCCGACCCGCAAGCCCGCATCAAGCCCAAACCCGCCAAATGCACGAAGCTCCGGAACCAGCGCCATCGCCGCCAGTCCACCAGCCGCCTGCGAAAGAAACATCCGTCGATCAATCTCAGTCATCACTACCTCAGTTCTACATCAGCTCAGCACAACCCCAAGCGGGTCACACACACGCGGCGAATCGCCGCCATCAAAGATCACCAGTGTACACAAATCCGCCTCAACATGCGGCTCATCCATCACCCCATCAACCCCCAAAGCCGTAGACAACGCGTCCGCCACCGCACAACTCCGATGCACGCACGCCACCCGCCAAATCGTGGTGCTTGCAGACGACATCAGCCGCGGATCCATCACATGCCCAAGGCGCTCCCCATCACGCTCAATAACTCGTCCCCCAATCTCTGATACTCCCAATCCATACCCCCCAAGCGACACCCGCACCCCGTCCCCAGCATCCACGATCCAATCTGACCCCCCAGATGTACCGATCCCGATCGCGCTCGAGGTCCCGCCGTGCACAAACGCATGCTCTATTCCAAGATCCTCAAGCTCATCGCGGATCAGATCCAGCACAAACCCCTTCGCGATCCCCCCAAAGTCCAGCCGAACCCGATCGTCCGTCTTGGTCACCGTCCGACGATCCTCATCAAGCACCACCGCTCCATCGAGCGACAGCCCGTCGAGACTGTTAACCCGCTGATCCCGGAACCCGTGCGCCTCCATCAGCGTCCCCGCCGCGATGTTAAACGCGCCCCCCGTCACAACCCGCATCCGCTCGCTGAGCTTCAGCAGCCCAAACAACTCGTCATCAACCACAACCGCCTCACTCGCCAATGAACGATTGATCCGAGACACCAGCGACCCAGATTCAAACACACTGAGCCGATGCTGCCACTCCATGACCAACTCGCGGACCTGCTCAGTCGCCGCTTGACAATCCGTGCGTGACAACCCCGACCCATCGATCCCGAGCAGCAGCTCAAACCGACAGCCCATCGCCTCAAACGATCCCGCAACAAACTCAGATTCGAGTCCCGCTCGCAACTCACACCTTCGATGCGCGCATCTTCTGCGGATCAAACCGGAACGCGTGCCCCTCCCACATCGAGCGCGTCGCCAAATCCACCGCAACAAGCACCTTGGTCGCCAGATCAATGTTGCTCTTCGCAGGCTCACGCGTACGCATGCACTCGAGCCAGTTCAGACGCAGCTGATCCTGATCGTTCCCGATGTCCTCGCACTCGATCCGCTCAGCATCAATGTCATCAACAAAGATCCGCTCCGGACGCACCTCACAGTGCCGCGAGTTGAGATACATATTTGCCTTGTGACCACGGATCATCGTCTCCAGACCCACCTCGTTAGCCGTCGATCCAGCGAGCACCATCGTGTGCCCGTCCTCGAACTGCACCGTCAGGTTCACCTGGTCATGGTTCTCCATGTCGTGATCCACCACATGCGCCCCAGTCGCAACCACACGCGTAGGCCAGCCCGAATCGAGCGCAAAGATCAAAGGCGTCATCACGTGCACCAGCAGGTCACCGATGATCCCCGTCGAGAACTCGCGGTACCGGCGCCAGCGTGCGTACACCTTCGGATCCCACTCACGCGGCCCAAGGTATCCAAGCCACGCATCCCAGTCCAGATTCACGCCAGGCTTCCAGTTCTCATCAATCCCGTAGTAGTTCCATTCACCCGTGGTCGAGTTGCGGCAGTAACTCGTCTGCGACCACACCGGAGTCCCAATGAGCCCCTCCTTGATCACCTCGCGCGCCTTGTTGTACTTGGGAAGCATAATCATCTGCGTCCCCACCTGGAAGATGCGCTCCGGATGCGCCAGCACCGCCTCGCGAACCTCAAGCGCCTGATCCAACCGAAGCGTCATCGGCTTCTCGGTATACACGTCCTTCCCCGCCGCGAGCGAATCAATGATGTGCTGCGCGTGCCAGTGCTCCGGAGACGCGATGATCACCCCATGGATATCATCACGCTTGAGCAGCTCGCGATAATCCCGATACCCCTTGACCTCGATCCCCTGTTTTTCCTCCGCAGCCTTCACCGCGCCCTTAAGCTTCGAATCACACACATCCGACAACGCGACAAACTTCGCGTCCGTCTTCCCGCTCTGAGCAAGCGAGATGATCGAGTGCAGGTGACCGCCGCCCATCCCGCCGGTCCCGATGATCGCCAGATTGATCGACTCACCGTCCTTGGGAACACGCCCCTTCGCCGCCTTAACCGTAGGCACCAGCCGTTCTCGTCGATTCGTATTGAGCCCCGCGCCCCCAAGCATGCCCACGCCCGCCACACCCGCCAGCGCCGCGGTCTGCGCGAGGAAAGTACGCCGAGAGTCATTCGTCTGATGCCCGTTCGTTGGGTTGCTCGTTCCGTTATCGTGTGCCATGCGGTGATCCTCCAGATCGATATCAAAAGAAACGGCCCCAATCAAGAAGCGGTGCCTATGAGCCGGTCAGCGTACCATGATCTCGATCCCTTTACAAACCTCGATAGATTGATCCCACAGAAATTCCAGACAAATACCAGAGAACCAACCAGAGAAAAAGCATGCCAAAGAACACCGCCGTCTGCTCCTGGTCGCTCAATCCAACAGATCCCTCTGATCTCTGTGCCAAAATCAAACAGACCGGTCTTCACCAAACACAACTCGCACTCGACCCCATCTCCGCCGGAGAATGGGATCACGAATCACTCACCGCAACATTCCAAAATTCAAACATCCATATCTGCTCCGCCATGATGACCACCATCGGAGAAGACTACACCACCCTCGAAACCATCAAACTCACCGGAGGCCTCCGCCCCGATCAACACTGGGAACACAACCTCGCTCGCGCCGAAGCCAACGCTCAACTTGCTCATCAGCTAAATCTCCCCCTGATCTCACTCCACGCCGGATTCATCCCAGACCACTCCACCACCGAATACACCACCATCACTGATCGCATCAAAGCCGTCAACGAAACCTTCCAATCCCTCGGCATCACCCTCGCCCTCGAAACCGGACAAGAACGCGCAGCCGACCTTCTTCATCTCCTCGATCTCCCCAACATGGACACCGTCGCCGTCAACTTCGACCCCGCCAACATGATCCTCTACGCAATGGGCAACCCCGCCCAAGCCATCGAGCTCCTCAAACCCCGCATCGCCCAGGTCCACATGAAAGACGCGACCACAACCAACACCCCAGGCACCTGGGGCGCCGAAGTCCCCGCAGGACAAGGCGAGGTCGATTGGCCACACTTCTTCAGTGTCATCAACACCCTCCCCGACACCGTCAACGTCGTCATCGAACGCGAAGCGGGAGACAACCGAATCAGCGATATCATCACCGCACGCATCATCGCCGAGCAATACCTAGGGACCGCATGAGCAACCACGCAAACATCAACGCCGCCATCCTCGGCTACGGATTCATGGGACGCACCCACGCCAAAGCCTACCAAGACGCCCAACGCGATGGATACCCCGTCACCCTCGCCGCGATCGCCGATCCAAACATCCACACCAACCCAGCCCAACCCGCCGGGAACATCGACACCGATCAATCCGCCCTCAACCTGGACCACGTCACCCAATCCACCGAAGCGCACGAACTCATCGAAGACCCATCCATCGACCTCGTTTCCATCTGCACCCACACCGAGTCCCACGTCGACCTCGCCATCGCCGCCCTCAGCGCAGGCAAGCACGTCCTCGTCGAAAAACCCGTTGCCCTAAACCCCGCTGACGTCCAGCGCCTCGCAGACGCCGCGATCAACTCCACCAAGCTCTGCATCCCCGCGATGTGCATGCGCCATTGGCCCGCATGGACCAAAATCCGCGAGCTCATCCAATCACAATCCCTGGGGTCTGTCCGCTCCGCCGCCTTCCACCGCCTCGGATCACGCCCAACCTGGTCCGCCGAGTTCTACAAAGACCAATCCCGCTCCGGAGGAGTCCTCCAAGACCTCCACATCCACGACACCGACTTCATCTATCACTGCTTCGGAAAGCCGACCGCCGTCACCACCACAGGAGACCCGCTCCACGTCACCACGCTCTACCACTACGACACCATCCCGCACGTCACCGCCCAGGGCGCGTGGGACCAGCAACCCGCCGCCGGATTCCAGATGAAGTGCACCATCAACTTCGAGTCCGCCACCCTCGACTTCGACCTGAGCCGCGACCCCCAGCTCATCCTCCACCAAGCCGATCAATCCACCCCGATCACCACCGACCCCTTCACCGGATTCGAATGCGAGATCCGCTGGATCATCGACCAGATCACTGCAAACTCGCACACCACCCAGCCGATCCAAGACGCCGTCACCGTCTCGCGGATCCTTCACGCCGAGCAGCAGAGCATGACCTCAAACCAACCAGTCTCAATCAGCTGATTCCGCCGACTCGCCGCCCGACTTCTTCGAGCTAAACAACACCACAAAGATCACCAGGATCACCAGCGAGAACACCGCCGGATACATCCACACTGTGTTCCAGTCCGTCGTGCTGACCTCGCCGACAGTCGTCGTGAACTTGCCAACAAGCTTGCCAGAAAGCTGCGCCCCGATCAGCATCCCAAGCCCCTGCGTGATCAGCACCAGAAACCCCTGCGCCTGCCCGCGGATCTTCGCGCCCGACACCTGATCGGTATAAATCTGCCCCGTCACAAAGAAGAAGTCATAGCAGATCCCGTGCAGCACAATCCCGCTCAGAACCATCCACTTGATCTGCTCATCCGCCGCGCCCGCAAAGAACCCATACCGCGCCACCCACGCGAGCATCCCGACCGCGAGCATCCACTTGACCCCAAGTCTCGCAAAGAACAGAGGCATCACCACCATAAACACCACCTCAGACATCTGCCCATACGACATCGTCTGACCAATATTCTCGATCCCCATCTCCCCAACAAACTTACCCGCAAAGCTGTAGTACGCCGCCAGCGGGATGCAGATCAGGAACGAGCACACCGCAAAGACCGCAAACGACCGATCCTTCATCAGCGACAACGCATCAAACCCAACCGCGTCCTTCGCCGAGAACTTCTGCCCCTTCGCCGGAGGAGGAGTATGAGGCAAGAAGAAGCTGTACAACCCGAGCAACAACCCCGACCCACCCGCGAGATAGAACATGTTCGCCGACTTGTCGTACGCCAAACTCGAGATCGCAATCCCCGCCGCGATCCACCCAACCGTTCCGAACACACGGATCAGCGGGAACTGCTTCTCCGCATCGGTCATGTTGTGCATCGCCAGCGTATTGGTCAGCCCAAGCGTCGGCATGTAGCACAGCATGTGCAAAAGAATCGCCCCAATAAACAACGACGAAGACTGCTCCGCCGCCATCGGCGCCAGACACAAGCACACTCCCCCCAGCAGATGCAGCACACCAAGAATCTTCTCCGTCGCAAAGTACCGATCCGCAAACAACCCAAGGAAGAACGGCGAAACAATCGCCGCGATCGGACCAACCGAAGACGCCCAGCCAATCGTCTCCGAAGACATCGACGCCTCACCCATGAACGGCCCCATGGTCACATACCACGCCCCCCACAGGAAGAACTGCAGAAACATCATCGCCGAGAGTTTCATCCCGACGATCCCGCCGAGACGCTGAGTATTCGAGTCGTGTGCCGTCATTCTGGTGTATCCTCTATGAGTACAAACGGGATGGAGAGCGTTGAGACTAGCAGAATCCAATCCCCCTCGCCAGTCATCGATGAAGCACGGAGCCATGTATGTCTAGACCGATCACTCTCTTTACAGGACAATGGGCCGACATGCCCCTCGCCGTCCTCGCCGAAAAAGCCGCATCATGGGGATACACAGGACTCGAACTCGCCTGCTGGGGTGACCACTTCGACATCAACCGCGCACTCTCCGAAGACGCCTACTGTCAATCCCAGCTCGACCTCCTCGCAGCCCACGGCCTCTCCTGCCACGCCATCTCCAACCACCTCGTCGGACAAGCCGTCTCCGACCCCATCGACTCACGACACCAATCAATCCTCCCCGATCACATCTGGGGAGACGGACAACCTGAAGGCGTCCAACAACGCACCGCCCACAACATGATCGACGCCGCCCAATCCCCCAGCAACCTCGGAGTCTCCGTCGTCCACG
>WUAJ01000065.1 GCA_009827215.1 Phycisphaeraceae bacterium | reverse complement strand
GACCCTTAGGAGGCCCGGATTGGGTATTGTGGGAGGGGTGGCGATGGCGGCTGAACGGACTCGGCTGACGATGGGACAATTGATTGACACAGTTTCAGAGACAATCGAATGAAATTGGCCAAGAAGGTGAACTTCCGACCAATCGCCGAAGGCTGATCGAGCGGGCAACGATCGGCGGTCTTGTCATCTCTGTGGTCATCCATTTAGTCCTGATGGTAATTGCTTTGCTTGTGCGGATCGATTACAAGTTTGCTGATGCCGGAGGGGGAGAGACGGAACCGGTCGAGTTTTCGCTCATGACACAAGCGGAACTCAATGAACAGACCGCGATCGATATTGATGAGATTGAGTTCGTTCAGATTGAGACTGAATCGATCGTAGATCTCGATCTGCTCGCGGATTCTGGTGCAGAGCAATCGGTCAATGAGCTTGCGGACACGATCGCACCGGAACTGGAAACTGGTGGCGGGTCGATTTCGGATGTACAGGTTCAGACAGGGACGAGTGGAGCTGGGACGGGAGAGGGGGCGAGCTTCTTTTGTCTCGAGGCGAGCGGGCGACGATTTGCATACATCGTGGATCGTTCAGGGTCGATGAATACTCCCATCCGAAGCGGGGAGATGTCACGCTGGGAGTTGACTCAGATCGAGCTTATTCGATCAGTACAAGGCCTCGGCGCGAGTGCAGAATACTTTGTTGTGTTGTTTTCAACGGACATGAAGCCGTTGTTCGGCGGTTCAGATTGGATCAAAGGGACAAAGGGGAATAAGCGTCTCACCGCTTCCGCGATGATGAGCTCAAATGCGAATGGTGGGACTGATCCAGAAGACGCGTTTGCGCTCGTGTTTTCATTGGATCCAAAACCCGATGCGATCTACTTCATGACCGATGGCGAGTTCAACTCTAGTGTTCCAGGAAGGATCGCACAATTGAATCGTCGGAGGCGTGTTCCTATCCATTGCATTCTCTTAGGACAGCCTGGTTCAGCGGCAATCACTCAGAAAGTGGAGACGATGCTCAAGGGCATCGCTCGCTCATCGAATGGTCGATATCGGCATGTTGAGGACGCGGGGGGTGGACCGTGATTGTGATTCGAATGGCAGGTATCCTGAGGCTTATTTGTATTTTCCTATATACACCTCTATGTATAGCGGAGGAGGTTCGAGTTCTCCCCCAGTTTTATGTCGAGTACGGTGAAGTCGTAGAGGGAGACATCACATCCGTTACTATCGAAGGGGTGCAGATTCAGCGAGAAGATCGCGATCGAGCGTTGATTGTTCCCTGGTATGCGATTGACGCTTGGGGAAGTGGTTGGCAAGTCCCTCCTATTTTCCAGGGGATTGCAAAGAACAGTCGAATCGGATACGCGCGTCGCATCCGAGGGGATCTGTCTGGATGTGCTTCTTTGTATATACAAGTCGCTCCTGAGTTGGTGGGTTCAGAATCAGATATGGGCCGTGAGATATTCAGTGGTCTGCTCGATGAGGCATTGGTTCGAGGAGATTTCTACGACGCTTCGGTCGCGTATCGGTGTTACCAACTGAGCCTTGGGGATCCGATTGACCAGATCGATGATCGCTACGGGCTGCATATAGGAATACCGATGATACCGGGGAGTTCTTCGGATCATCAACTTGTAGACATTGCAAAGAAGCTCGCTGAGTTCGATGGTGTGGATATGAAGCTCATTCGGCGCTTAGAACAAATTTCTGACAATTCATTTGACGATTCTCCGCATTCGGAGTTGCTGATCAAGGAACGGTCGCCGAGCGCTTGGCAGACCATCCTTGGACAGGATATCTATTTGTATATGTTTTCGGCTCAAGCGAATCCAGATCCAGATCAACGCGCTGAAGCTCGGCGTTGGTTGTTATCGAGGGCGGAATCGAAACCTGACACCTGGATTGATCTGTGGTGCCGGCTCGCGATCGGGTCATCTTATATTTATGAATCTGTCGCTGCCAACGATGAGTCGATGTGCTCGCTTGGCGTGATTCACTTGCTCCATGCCATTGTACGATTTGAGAGTGAGTATCCAATGCTAGCGCGAGTCGCACGCGAGTTGGGTACACAGGCTTTGATTGAGCAGGGACGATTCGATGAAGCCGCACAGTTGTTTGGTGGTATGGAAGACTGAACTGGTATGATAAAGGAATGTGTATGAACACAGTATGTGTACTCGGAGTCAACGGATTGACACTCGCTCAGAGCGCGTCATCGGATCGGTCATTGCTTGAGTACATCATGCAGGGAGGTCCGGTAGGAATCATCATCCTGTTGATCTCGCTGGGAGCAGTCGGGATGATCGGGGCGCAGATCTTCCGAGTGCGTCGCTCGAAACTCGCTCCTGATGATCTGCTAGAAAGCCTTCGTCCCACACTTGCTTCAGGCGATGTACAGAACGCCATCATTATGTGTACAGAGCATGAAACCGAAAGCTATTTGTCACGAGTGCTCGGGATGTCTCTCAAGAGAGCCGCTCGCTCACCGTTCGGGATGCTGGAGCTGCGTTCGACAGTCGAGGAGATCGGGCAATTGGAAACCGATCGGCTCTATCGACTGACTGATGGAATTGGTCTGGTTGCTTCGATTGCGCCGATGCTTGGTCTCCTGGGAACAGTGGTGGGTATGGTGGGCGCGTTTGATGCGATCACGATGGCCGATGGTCCGGCTCGACCAGACCAGCTTGCTGGGAGTATTTCGCAGGCGCTCATCACGACTGTGCTCGGTCTTATTGTCGCGATCCCTTGTACTTCGGCGTACACCTACTTCCGCAATCGGATTGATCATCTCACCACGGAGATCGGAGAGGAGATTGACGATCTCATTGCACCGCTTGAGTCGAAGAGCTCGGAGCGTGTTGCTCCAGGAGGAAATCGATAAGCGATGCACTCATCGAGGAAGTCATCTGGGCACCAAAGAGCCGTCGATCTCACACCGATGATCGATGTTGTCTTTCTGTTGATCATTTTCTTCATGCTGACTTCACATCTCGGTGATCTCCGACGAACCGAAATCGATTTGCCACATCAGCCTGGTGAAGATCAGCGTGATCAACAGGATGCTGCGATGATCGTTGATATTCGTCCCGATGGTACATATTTCGTCGAATCGGTACAGGTTGATCTCAATGAAATCCAGCGTTTGGCGCTCGCAGGAGTCGAGAGTGAATCCAATTCCGCAGATTTTGATGTCTTAATCCGTCCAGATAGGCTTGCACCGGCGGCATATCTCGATCGATTGCTGAACAGGCTGACTCAGGTCGGAGTGACGCGATGGAAAATGGGGACCTACGACATCAATGATGGGGGTGGATCGTGAGTGTAAGTGTTCGCAAATCGGGACAAAGGAGAGCAACGCATCTCGGCGTTTTGCCGCTTACAAGCATGATCGATGTTGTGTTTCTGCTGCTTGTTTACTTCTTGGTGACCTCGAACTTTGCACAGCTGGAGCGTGACCTTTCTTCAGCGGTCCAAGCGGATGGTGGTGGTGCTCGATCAAGTGAGTTGCAGCCTCAGGTCATTGAGATTTCATATCGAGATGGTGTAGTGGTCTACAGCATTGGGAGCCGAGGGGCTGATTCCAAAGCGGCATTAACACAAATCTTGGAAGCGCTCCCGAAGGAGCCGGGTGTGGCGATTCGTGCGACTCGGGATGTTCCGATCAGGGCTATTGCGGCTGCGATGCAAGCCTCTCAGGATGCAGGATTTACTCGGAGGAGCTATGTCCCCGCCGATGACTAAATCACATTTGGGAGTTCTGATATGGTTCGCTGCAGTGCTGGGAATCGTGTGCACAAGCGTTTCAGCAGTTAGTCCACAGGATGAGAAGGTTGCTGAGTACTTGCAGGATAACTCCCTGCGTTTATTACTCGAAGTGCAGTTGTTCGATCGGATAGAAAGGGAGCGGAATCCCGAAACCCGTGTCCAGTTATCCAATCAACTCGGGCGAATGTACTTGGATCGGCTTGGGGATGAGCAAACAAGTGAGCAGATGCGTCGTTCGTATCTTCTCAAAGGTCAAGTATTGGTCGGGCTTATACCTGAAAATGAGCTGCTCGAGCTTCGGCTGGAACTGCTGGTAGAGCAATACAAAGAACACGAACAAGTTGCGGACCTCAAGCGGATTGATTTGCTTGATCCTACAAAATCTGATAAAGCTGGTGCAGCGTTGGAGACGCTGCACTCCATGTTCTCACGCATCGCGGATATTTCAGACGCTGATGTAGAACGATTCAATCGTCAGGCGGCCCGAACGAGCGGCGATTCTCAGCGCGAGAATGAGCAACAATTAGCGAACTCCCGTGCTGTATTTTCAAGAGCACGATTCTTCGAGGGCTGGGCGGGATACTCCCTCGCTGTGGTTCGTGGGGTCGAGGTGAACTCTGAGGTGCTTAAATCATTTGGTTGGGTACTTGGCTTTGATGGCAAACTCCCAGTTCTCGAGGATGTTGATGTCGACTTGCTGGAATATGACCATGTGGCTCGCGCCATGATTGGGGTTGCGCTGTGCAAGCTCCATAATAATGAACTGAGATCATCCCGTATGTGGCTCGATACGGTCCGGGACTCGACCATCGCGCCTCAGTTCGCCGTAGATTTTGCTAGGAAGCGTCAGATTGATGTTTCACTCGCGGAGTTGGATTGGAAGAGGGCTTTGGGAGAGACAAGGTCGCTCCTGAAAGATGCAGACACAGAGGTTGAGGTTTCTTTATCGAGATTATTGGTGATCAGCACATTGGATGCACAGCGTGCAGATCTGGATGGTCGTGGAGGTGACGAAACCGCAACCGAGCTCGCGAAACTTGGGCTGAATCAACTGGTCGAACTCGGAGAGATTGGTCATGTGATCGATCTGCTTGAACGATATGGAACTTTGCCTGATATTGGCAGGGGATTTGTTGCGTATTACGCGCAAGGTATCTCGGAGTTCACTCAAGCGGAGACGATTGATGCTGATTCGGGGTTCATGGAGGCCGCGGTTCGTTTTAATCGCGCTCTCGAGGCGGATGATGTTGAGCAGTATCTTGTATACGCTGCTGATGCTGGATTAAAGATGGCGTATTGCGAGCTACGATCTGGGCGTGCGGCTGCTGCTCTCAGGACACTTAAAGAGTACTCAGAATATTTTAACACGCCACAGCAACTTGAAGAATCTGCGTGGTTGGAAATATTGGCCTTGGATGCAGTTGTTCGATCAGGTCAAGAGCAGATGGGGCCGCGACTAGCAGAGTCGCTCGGAAACTACATTCGTCAGAATCCATCTTCAGAGCGTGCGAGCAAGCTGATCGTTCAGTATGCATTGTCGCCTTATCTAGATGATACGGATGCGATTGATGGGCTTGTTCTAGACGACCCATCAGATCCGCTTGCGATACCAGCAAGGCGGAAGTTCATTCAGATGTTGTACAAGAATCCTCAGGTCGCTGATGGGGGAAAGGATCAAGCGTGCAAAGAGATTATCAAGCACTCGCTGTGGATCTGGAATCACGAGTCCGATTCGTACACGAACATTCGCGAAGCGCGAGAACGGCTTGCGGTTTGTCGTATCGCAGTGATCATGGGGCTAGAGGACCGTGACACTCCGATCGGCTTTCTGAAATCAGCCGTTGCGCGGTTGAGATCTTTGATTGAATCAGAGCCTTCATTTGATCAATACTATTCAGAACTCATTTTCCGTGAGATTCAGGTGATGCTGCTTCAGGCGAACATCGATCGTGCTGCTGAGATTGTGCTGAGCACGACTGACTTAAACGACGACCATAAGTGGGTTGCGTTGTCGATGGTGTTTGGCAACGCGCATCGCAGGTTCATGGAGCAACGCACTGTCCCACACGCACAGGCTCTGGTCCGCTATGGGCAAGCATTGATTGGCATGCAAAAAGACAAAGACGAAAACTCGATGAGTGCACGGATGTCACTGAATGCAGAATCTGTTGTTATGGGTGCTCTATATATTGCAGATGAGGTCAACGACCCGCTTATGCGAGAGTACGCGTATGCATTGAGCATGCGTGTGTTTGAGCACGGACTCCCCAGTGAGTATGGGTTGATCACGAGTGCACAGCTCTGTGAAGAATATGGTCACGCTGATGAAGCGCTCGCATGCTGGAATCGATTGGTGAACACTCTGAGTGAACATGAGATGAACTGGCACCGAGCACGCTATGAATCGCTTCGATTGCTTGTTGCATCAGACTCCATCAAAGCTGACCAGGTGTATCAGCAATACCGAACTCTGTATCCCGATGGCTCACCAGAGCCTTGGGGGAGCATGATCGAGGAACTGTTCCCCGATGAGCTTGGGGGTGTCCCATGAGTCAAGCGGACTCTGATAATCGGCAACAAGATCTGATCTCGGAATACTTAGGGCATAGTGCGAGTGTCGGAGGCCCATTTGCGGTTTTGGATCTCCGACATGATCAAGCGACTGAGCAAATTATTCTCCGTGCATGTCAATCGAGGCTCGCGCAGATCAATCGTCATGTGCGTTCACGAACTCCTGAAGCGGATGAGGTCCGATTGGCTGTTCATGCCGCGGCTTCACAACTGCTTGATCAATCGCTTTATGATGAACTGAAGAAAGTTTGGCCTGAGGGAAGTGGCGAGATCCTCGAAAGCAACTCGACCCCTCAGGCGTGGACAGTCGATGATTCGGTGCACATCGAGCCTGAACTCTTAAATAAAGCGAAATGGATGCTTGCTGCAAGTGGGGGATGGAACAACAAATCACGCAAACGCCTTGGTTTTTTTGCAAGGTCGCATCAAGTTCCTGCGGCTCGACTCATCCGAGATCTGCTTGGCGGCCAGGTAGGCGAATCACATAGCAGTTCTATGGGGGGCATCATTACACGGCCCGCTCAATATGTAGTCGGCTTGGTCCCGAACGCCGTTCCTTGGTTCATGTTCCCGATGCTTTATAGTATTCTTGCGCTGATGCTGCTCGCTGTAGGTTTTGGTCACACATCTTCTCATGATGTGACAACCGTGGGCGCTAATCCCAACGAACAACCAACTTATACAAATAGCGTTCCTGCGGTCGCTGAATCACACAACAGATCGCAGGATCAAGCAGATCGGAAGCATTACAGCGCCATCCTGCATGAACTCGAATCGTATCGAGGTGTCATTATTTCTTCTGAGAATCAGGCACGCTCCTTCTCAGCACTTGGCACCCGATTTATACAGCAGTGGAGATCATTCTCTTCTTCTGAACTCGAATCCTCGATGAATCTGATTCGTGAATCACTTTCAGGGATATTGAACGAAGATTACTTTATGTTAGCGAGTTCATTCTTAGGGCGATCTGAACAGGAAGAGTTCGTACCTATCGCAGACTTGGTATTGAAGAGAATACTCTTTGGAAGTATCCATGCATCACCAAGCTATGGGGCTATTTACAGTCAGTACACATCAGACTTGGTTGATGAGTTCAGGGGTACACTGGAGACTGTTGCGGAGCAAAGCCGTGATGATCCGGCATGGTGGCAATGGTGGGAGCAACAAGTCCAAGCGAGGCCTGTGGTTGAGTGGGAATTAAGCATCCAGCCTTGGCTGACTGCATGTCGAGCAAGATTGGTTGATCGTTCAACAAATGAACGGTGGGAGGCTTGCGCTCGAATATTTGTCCAAGGCGTGAGTTGGGGCGATGATTCGCGAGCCAAAGTTTGGTACATGGCACAAGTTGTTGACAGTTCAGTATCCAGCAATCGTCTCGCGGCACTTTCACAGGCTGTCGCGTTGTACTCTTCCGCGGGCGGATTAGATACGCAGACCTTGATCGGTTTCGATGCGGATATGAGCGATCGTGAAGCTTACCTGGGTCAACTTCGGAAGCGTTGGGGCACGCAAAGCGATGATCCGACACACGAATCTCTTATCGAACAACTCAGATCACTGATTTTGCTCACAGATGGAACTATCAGTGAAGCTCAGTTGCTGGTTCGTAGTGCCGAACTTGCGCGGATCAATACTGCATGTTGTGCGCGAGAGCGAGGAGATTTTTCAGCCGTCGGTATGCTTGAACATAGGTTTAATGCACCGATTGTTAACACAGAGTTACAGCGTGGGCAGTTTGATCCTTCTAGCAATCAACAAGATGACCTGTGGGCAGATAATGCACGCAATACATCTGATGCTGATGCATTGCTTGAACTCTTGAGGGATCTCGATCGCCGAGGGATGGTGCAGCCGAAGAGCGCTCACGCTCTGGTTTGGCTCGCTATGCAAGCTCCTGATCTTGGAGTCCGTGACTTTGCTGAGCGAGTACTTCTGCAGCATCGTGATGAGATCAATATCCTGATCGCTCTCGACCGTGTAGCTGGAGACGAGCGAGTCAGCAGACGCATGCTGAGTCTTATTCGAGCGTGTCTTGATGACACATCAGAAGATACGAATATTCGTCAGAAGTTGCTCGAGCGGATATTGGATCTGGGTGTAATTTCTGACATTCAACCCGAGCACTCATACTCAGCATTTGTGGTTGAGTATGGCAAGCTCCTCGCAATTCGCGCTGACCGGCAGGGACCGGTGACAACACGCGATACATATCTATTCATGGTCAGAGAACTCATTGAAAGAAGTATTGAAATCCCTCAAAGCGTCGAATCCAAGCTCGCTGTAGGCTTAAAGCGGTCATCAGGAGCCGTGCTATATGATGTAACTTACATGGAGAGTGTCCTTGGGTTGTTCTCGATACTTCTGAGTGAAGAAAACCCTGCTATAGATTCCCAAATCGATGTCATCACGCGAGAACATACGGCACGGATCACGAATGCAAGGAGTGTCTATGAGCAGTTCATGATCATTGAACACACGATTGCACGACTTTGGCTCCTGAAGCTAGAAAGCGAGTTGCTCTCATGAAGCGTTGTTGGGTTGCTTTTGCTTGCTTGGTCTTTTCAGTAAATGGCGCTTCTTTTGCTTCAGAAATGCCATTGCAGTCGTTGCTTCAGAGACTTGATCCTGATAGACCTGAAATGTATCTCCATCTTGCAGAAGAGCTTGCTTTGAGAAATGGACCAATAGCCGACCCGATCATCACCGATTTGTTGATTCGAGCTGTTTATCTCGGCAATCGTTCTGGATCCGCTGAACTGGCATCTGCAGCGTGTATTGCTCTAGCAGAGCTGAATCTGAGCATCGAAAAAGATTGGCTTTGGGATCTTGCATTGATGTTGGATCCGACAAGGCTAGGTGAGTGGCAGACCAGATCGAGAGTTGACTCGGATCAAGATTCTAATGGTCTCGATCGCCTCGCATCAATGTGTTTGTACTCGGTCCGATACAACCAATACCCAGAATCCGCAGAACTCTTTCGTAGACAGGATGTACGTGCCCGTATCATCGCCGCCGCTGCCCAAGCGGGGATCGATGAAAGCGAGCTTGTCTCGGTAATTCAGAAAGAGATTGAGCGCGGAGCGGATGATCCATGCCGAGGCAGGTTGTATGTGATCAATCGTGATACTGGAGATCGCACTGTCTGCCCAAATCATATTCGAGCATTGGGTTTTTGTGCAAATGATGAAGACCTGCGATTGCTGCTTCGTGTTGAGATGGTCTTGTTAGGCGTAGAGGTTGATACATGGAATGCTGCGGCATCCATGCATCAGGATCAGCCTGTTCAGTGGCCGACGATAAGCGAACTGATCAAGCAGCTGCAAGTTGATCCGTCAAAGGCATACTATCGAGACGGGACTTGGCAAAGTCAGCCCTGAACAAGCGCCTTGAAATCAAATGGAGTTCGAATGAGCGAGCAAGTTGAAGCGAAGAAAGAGTCAATGTTCAAGCCGGAGATCACCTTTGATGATTTCGCCAAAGTTGATCTTCGAGTCGCAAAGGTACTCGAAGCGGTCCCGCACCCGGATGCAGACCGTTTGCTGAAGCTTCAGATCGATGATGGATCCGGCGAGCCGCGCCAAATTTGTGCGGGGATTCGCGAGCATTATGAGCCAGAATCACTCGTGGGCAAGGCGATTGTTATCGTTGCGAATCTTGCCCCGCGAACCATTCGTGGCCAAGAATCGCGTGGAATGCTGATCGCGGCATCAGATGCGGCCAAGGGCAGCGACGAACGCAATGTAGTAGTCATGACTCCGATGAGTGAGATCGGAGCTGGTTCAGTCGTATCCTGATTGGATTCGGATCAATCCTCATCTAGATTTGAGTCCTGCACATCTCTTTTTCGATCAACTCTGGGTCCTGGTGTTCTACGAGCGGCGTAGATCTGCGCCTGTACCTGATCTCCACGCTGTGCGTTGAGCTCTTCCAGCGCGTCATGTAGTTGCTCGATCCGCATGGTGAGTTGATGGATCTCGTATTGCTTGATATGGACCTGAGCATCGAATCTGGCGCTGGCGGCTTCGCGGACCGCATCCTCCGCGGCTTTGAGCTTCTCTTGATCGGACTCACCAGTCCGCAAGAGACCCCGGTATTGTCTCGCTGCTTCGACATATTGCAAACCAGCA
>WUAJ01000064.1 GCA_009827215.1 Phycisphaeraceae bacterium | reverse complement strand
GGAGTGTTCGCGTTGTTGAGTCGGAGACTGATTGAGTTAGCGGTGTTCTTCAGGGGCGCTTCCTGGGCCGTGGGTGCCGTGGCGGGGTTTGGCTTTGAGCGCGGAGGCGCGGGTGATCGCGTCCTTTCCAAATCGAGTATTGATCTGATCAGAAGTACGATCAACGGCTCGGTCTTTGGCGTTATCTTGTGTGTCGAAGAGGCCGGGTGATGCGGGGGCGTCGGTGAGCTGGGACACGGCGACGCCGATGAGCCTTACTGGTCGGAAGGATTTGGCCCACTCATCGAAGAGGGAGCGGGCTGAATCGTGGATGATTCGGGTTTCGTCGGATTGGTTGTCGAGGGTGATCGAGCGGGTGATGGTTTCGAAGTCTCCGAAGCGGACTTTGATGCTGATAGTGCGCGCGTAGCGGTTGTGTTTGCGGAGTCGCATCGCGACGTCTTGGGATTGGCGTGCTATGAGGGCGCGGACTTCGCCTGGGCTTTCGAGGTCGGTCTCGAAGGTGTGCTCGTGTGAGATGGATTTGGCATTTCGGTCGATGCGGACGGGGCGGTCGTCGAGGCCTTGTGCGAGTCTGTGGAGGTGGGCGCCGAGGTCTCCCATGCGGGCGTGGAGGGATTCGAGCGGGTGGCTGCGGAGGTCTTTGACGGTGCGGATCCCGAGCTTGTGGAGGGTGCGCTCGGTGCTTGGTCCGACTCCCCAGAGCGTGTTGATGGGGAGGGGGTCGAGGGTTTGTTGGATGCGGTCTGGGTGGATGACGGTGAGGCCGTCGGGTTTGTCCATGTCGGAGGCGAGCTTGGCGAGGAACTTGTTTGGGGCGACTCCGACTGAGCAGGTGAGCTGGGTTTCTTGTTTGATGAGGGCACGGATCTGCTGCGCGATCTCGATGGGTGAGCCGAAGAGTTTGGTTGATCCGGTGACGTCGAGGAACGCTTCGTCGATGGAGATGGGCTGGATCGCGGGGGAGAAGCGTTCCAGGATTTCAAAGACTTGTTTCGACACGGCGCGGTAATCGGAGTGGCGTCCCGAGACAATGATGGCGCTTGGACACAGGCGCTTGGCGATGACGGTGGGCTGGGCGGAGTGGCATCCAAACTTGCGTGCTTCGTAGGACGCGGCGGCGACGACTCCGCGTGGGCCGTCGCCTCCGACGAGGACGGGTTTGCCTTGGAGTGCGGGGTTGTCGCGTTGTTCTACGGACGCGAAGAAGGCGTCCATGTCGACGTGCAGGATGGAGCGGGCTTGGGTCACGGTGTTATTTAAGCCGTGGTTTGGATTAATTTATGGACTCGGCGGTGTGATCGGTGCGTGGATGCCGTGGTGGTGGACGAGGACTCCGCCTTGGTGTCCGGCGTTGATGAGGGCGAGGGAGCCGAGGGTGTATCCGAGGGCAACGAGGATTGCGATGACGATGAGGGCGGGTTTTTTCTTGCTTGCTTCGAGCTGCTTTCGTGCGATGACGGCGAAGCAGAAGAGCACGGTGGTGACAATGAAATAGTTGCGCGCGGATTCGGCGGTTTCTTCGTGCTCGTGGACGGCGTCGTGGATCTGCTGGGTTGTGGTGCCGATGATTTTCTCGGTGGCTTCTCCGGTGATGACGGCGGCGAAGGTGAAGAGGGTTCCGATGACGAGGAGGGTGAGGGCTGTGTGCATCCATTTGCCTCGGCGTTCTTTGTCGATGACGCAGAGGAGCATGGGGATCCACGCGATGAGCAGCAGTCCGAGGGGGAAGTGGACGACGAGGGGGTGCAGGCCTTCGTATGGGGGGAATGGCGGGAATGAGAACATGCGATGATCCTGTGTTTAGTCTTGCGCGCGTGACTCGTAGAACTCGTCGAGGTCAACTTTGAGTTTCTTGAGCATGGAGTGCTCGGCGTACATCATGTGTCCGGCGTCGTAGTAGTGCATGGAGATGTTCTGCTTGAGGTGCGGGCGGAGGAACATGTGGTCGATGGTGTACTGGGTCGCGAAGTATGGGGTGGCGAGGTCGTAGTAGCCGTTGGCGATGAAGACTTTCATGTTCGGGATTTTGTGCATCGTCTTGCGGAGGCGCTCGGCGATGTTGAGGTACTGGTTGTCGGCGACTCCTTTGAATGACCATGGCCAGACATTGGTGAGGATCTCGTAGCGCATGTCGGATTGGTAGTCGAGATCACCTCGGAGGTACTCGTTCATGGATTCGGTGTAGATGTTTTTGATCGCGACCATGCTTGGGTCGTACTCGTAGGACTCTCCGGCGTCGTCGCGGTCGAAGGATTTGAAGCGGGAGTCCAGACGCCCCACTGTTTCTCCTCGCTCGCGGAGGAGTTCTTTGGGGAAGCGTGGCATGGTGATGCGGAGGTTGGTGCGAAGGATGTAGTCTTTGCTGAGTCCGGTGTAGTCAGCAAGTTTGGATGCGATCTTGTCGCGGTCGTTGTCAGAGAGTTGATCTCCGGCGGCGAGGGCGAGGGTGTAGTCGTTCATTGCGAAGCTTTCGACTTCGCGGAGGAACTTTTCGAGGTCCATGCGTTGGTATTTGTTGGAGAGTGCGTCGTGGAACTTGGCGGTGGCGGCGAAGCTTGGGAGGTAGAGGGGGTACGGGAGGTCGTTTCCGACATCGAAGCGTGCGGTCTGGAAGTTCATGATGGCGCTGACGAGGATGACGCCGTTGAGTGAGATGCCGTGGGTGGATTGGAGTTCGTCTGCGAGTCCGGCGGCGCGGGTTGTGCCGTAGGACTCTCCGGCGATGTACTTCGGTGATCCCCAGCGTTTTTCCTTTCCGAGGTAGAGGCGGATGAACTCGGCGACTGAGCGGATGTCTTGGTTGACGCCGTGGAAGTCTTTTTCGCTTTTGTCTTTGGCGGCGCGGGAGAATCCGGTGGTGACGGGATCGATGAAGACGAAGTCGGATTGGTCGAGGAGGGAGTATTCGTTCTCGACGAGTTTGTAGGGTGGTGGTCCGGGGTTTCCGAAGTCGTCGATGGGGTTGACGCGCATGGGGCCGAAGGTTCCGAGGTGGAGCCACACAGAGCTGGAGCCGGGACCTCCGTTGAAGGAGAAGGTGATGGGTCTTGTTGCGGGGTCGGGGAAGATTGGGTCGGAGGAGTCGTCGCTGCTTTCATCGTATTGGGCGTCGAGTTTTTTGTACGCGATGTAGAACATCTGCGCGGTGGGTTCGTGGTCGCCTCGGAGGGAGGTGATGGTGATGGTGCCTGCGGTGGCTTGGTAGTGGATTGGGGTGCCGTTAATGGTGACGGTGTGGTAGGTGACGGAGGATTCGTCGGGGTAGATTACGAAGGCGGACTGGGATTTTGATTCTTCTTTTTCGTCTTGCGTATAGGCGAGCGGGTTGCACGCGAGCAGGAGGATCGAAAGGGCGATGACGGCACGGCTTAGAGTGTTGTTCATAGCAACACGGTACGGGGGATTGGGCGCGGCTGCAAGGGGTCTGAAGGAGCGAAGAACGGGGAAGATTTGGGGGAGTGCTCCTATCCTCTGTGACCATGGATGAATCTACATCGACATTGCGTGATCTGACGGCGGAGTTTCTTGAGACTGAAGCGGGCATCAAGCTTGGGGGTGGTCCCAAGGCGATCGAGCGGCAGCACGCGAAGGGTCGGTTGACGGCGCGGGAGCGGATTGAACGGTTGATTGATCAGGGGAGTTCGTTCCAGGAGCTTGGGTTGTGGGCGGCGTTCAATATGTACAAGGAAGCCGGGGGAGCGCCGGGGGCTGGGGTGGTGACAGGGATCGGTGTCGTTGAGGGTGTTCGGCACATGATCATTGCGAACGATGCGACGGTGAAGGCGGGCGCGTTCTTCCCGATGACTTGCAAGAAGATCATCCGCGCGCAGACGATGGCGCAGATGGCGCGGCTGCCTTTGATCTATCTGGTGGACTCGGCTGGGGTGTTTCTTCCGATGCAGGAGGATGTGTTCCCAGATACGGATGACTTTGGTCGGATTTTCCGCAACAACGCAGTGATGAGCGCGGAGGGGATTCCGCAGATCTCGGCGATCATGGGGTTCTGTGTTGCGGGGGGTGGGTACCTTCCGGTGCTGTGCGACACGCTGCTGATGACGGAGGGGTCGGGGCTGTATCTTGCGGGTCAGGCGCTGGTTAAGGCGGCCATCGGTCAGGATGTGAGCGATGAGGAACTGGGCGGGGCGCAAATGCACGCGCAGATTTCGGGGACGATTGATTTCCGCGAGCCGGATGATGAGTCGTGTATTGAACGACTGCGGTCGTTGGTCGCGAAGTATCCGGATCGTGCGGCGGTGGTTGATGCGAGCGAGCGGGCTCGGCAGCATCCGCATCGTGATCCGGAGGACATCTACAGCGTGTTCACAGATAAGCCTGGTCAGCAGTACGATGTGAAGGAGATCATCTCGTGCATTGTGGATACGGGATCGCGCACGGTGGATGGTGAGCAGGTGCTTGCGCCGGACTTTGATGAGTACAAAGAGGAGTACGGGCAGTCGCTGGTGTGCGGGTACGCGAAGATCGGCGGGCACGCGTGCGGGATTGTCGCGAATCAGGGGAAGCTGACTGAGCGTCAGATGGCCGGGGGCAAGGCGGGTCCGAGCAAGTCGACCAATATGCCTCGCGTGATTTATGACGACAGCGCGGACAAGGCGGCGCGGTTCATCATGGATTGCAATCAGCGGAAGATCCCGATTGTGTTCCTGCACGACACGACGGGGTTCATGGTGGGGCGCGACAGCGAGCAGGGCGGGATTATTCGGAGCGGCGCCAAGATGGTGAACGCGATGAGCAACTGTGTTGTGCCGAAGATTGTGGTGATTCTTGGGGGGTCGTTTGGTGCGGGGAACTACGCGATGTGCGGTCGTGCGTTTGATCAGTTCGTGGCGATGGCGTGGCCCGGCAGCAAGTGTGCGGTGATGGGCGCGGGGTCGGCGACGGGGACACTCGCGATGATCGAGGAACGGTCGCGTGCACGCAAGGGCGAGGAGATCGACGAGGCGACGCACAAGGCGATCCTTGATGCGGTCGCGGATTCGTACAACGAGCAGCAGGACATCCGGCACGGCGCGGCTCGCGGTTGGGTGGACCGGATTATTGAGCCCCATCAGACACGCGAGGAGTTGATCGCGTCGCTGGATGCGGCGAATCAGGGGTGGGATTACGCGCGGGATTTGAAGACGGGTGTGCTGCAGGTATGATCCGCAGGTTCTTATCCAAAACGAATCTAACTGAAGAACAGTTGGCTTTGATTAGCGATGAGCATATCGAGCGAATTGATCATTTGATTAAGGAGAATGATCTCGAAACTGCAATTCAACTGACGAATCGGTTCCAAAAGAAATACCCTCACAATAAGAGAGGAATATGCAATTCAGCCATTGCTATTTCATATGGAGGTCGACCAGATGCAGCCTCAAGGATCTTGGATCAATCAATCAAGGATAATCCAAATGAGCCAATTTTGATTGGCAATCTTGGGGCTGCATACTTCCGTAGTGGTCACTTGGAACTTGCCCTGGATTATGCAAGAAAATCGTTTGAGTTGGATCCAACATCAGCAAATGCTGTGAAGCTACTAGCAGATACACTCTGCGATCTTAACGAGCACCAACAAGCCAGAGACGCTTGCATCGACTTCCTTCAAAGCAATGAACCTAACTACATGATCTGGTTTAAAGCTGGCGTTTGCGAGATGGGTTTGGAACAATATCAGAGTGCCGCCGAAAGCTTTAGACAAGCGATTCAACTTGATGAGCATGGCGATTCACCAGCACATGCCAATCTGGCTGGAGCGCTGATTGGCATGAAAGAATATGACGAAGCGGAAACTATCTTGCTGAAGGTGCTCGAAGCACATCCCGACGATGGAATAACCCTCTGCAATCTCGCCTTGGTTTACGAATCGAAGGACCTGAATCAAGAAGCTCACGACCTCTATCAGCGTTCAACAGAAGTTGACCCAGATTATGAGCGGGCATACTGGGAGCTTGATCGCCTCAAAGAACTATTAAAATTGGATCACTAATATTATTGCAGAGAGCTTTTATTGTCATTCAGGAGAATCGGTATGAGATCACAAAAAGCTTTAACCACTATGCTCACATTGATACTACTAGCCCTGATGCCTGGCTGTATTGTGCAGGACATCCATGATCAGATCGCGTTGTCGAATCAAAAGCTGACGCAGATCGATGAGAGCTTCGCGAAGGTTGAGCGGGCGAACGAGCTTCTGGAGAAGCTGGAGACGCAGCTGGACTCGACGCTTGGTCCGATTGATGAGAACATGTCGAAGATCCGTGAGCGGCTCGCGAGCATTGATGCGAAGCTTGAGGCGATGGATGGCAACATGACGACGATGGACGAGCGGATCGAGGCGGTCAAGGGGGACCTGCAGGCGGTCAGTGCGCATCTGGCTTCGCTTCGCAAGACGATCAACAATATTGACTCGACGATCCCGTTCCTGAAGTTCTCTGGGGATGATGAGGAAGAACAAGCGGAGCTGGAGAATCCAGGGGGAGCCGGTGAAAGCGGTGCGGGTGGCCCGGAATGAGCGGGGTGATTCGGATCACGGATGTGTCTCCACGCGACGGGCTCCAGGCGGAGTCGGTGGTTGTTGACGCAACCAAGAAGGCGGAGCTTGTGCGGCGGGTGGAGGCGTCGGGGGTTGATGAGGTCGAGGTGAGCAGCTTTGTGTCTCCCAAGTGGGTGCCTCAGCTTGGGGACGCGGCGGAGGTGTTCGATCTGATCGCGCCTACAAAGCGGGACGGGGTGTGCTACTCGGCGCTGGTGCCGAATGTGAGGGGGCTTGAGGGAGCGATTGTGGTGAATCGTGATGCTCGGGAGAAGCATGGCGTTGAACGGCTGATTGACAAGGTCGCGGTGTTTACGGCAGCTTCGGAAGGATTCTCGCTCAAGAACACGAATGCGACGATTGAAGAAACGCTGGAGCGGTTTGCGCCGATCATCCCTGAGGCGCATGCACAGGGGTTGATGGTGCGTGGGTACATCTCATGTATTGTCAAGTGTCCGTTTGATGGGGATATCCCGTCGTCGCAGGTCGCGGATGTTGCTTCGCGTTTGCTTGAGCTTGGGGTGGATGAGATTGATCTTGGTGACACGATTGGAGCGGGGACTCCTGATTCGATCGAGCAGGTGTTGCTGGATGTCATCGAGCGGCTCGATGGGCGGGCGCTCAATGACTTTGGAGATCCAACGCTGACGCTGCACTTGCACGATACTTTCGGGAATGCTGGTGCGTGTATTGAAAGGGCGCTGGAGGTTGGGGTGCGATCGTTTGATGGTTCGGCGGGGGGATTGGGTGGGTGTCCATACGCATCAACGGATACGAAGCGGGCGCCGGGGAATGTCGCGACGCTCGATGTGCTCGATGTGGTCGGGAATGCGGGGCTAACAACGAAAGTGAATCGCGAGGAGATGGTGCAGGCATCGATCTATGCGGGGGGGTTGATCGGATGATCGATGTACGCACTGCGGATGGAGTCACGACGATCATGCTGGATCGGGGCGAGAAGCGCAACGCGATGCTCCCTGAGATGTTGACGGCATTTGAGTCGGCGGTTCGAGGGATCGGCGATGACACAAGATCGATCGCGGTGCTTGGCAATGGGAAGGTGTACTGCGCGGGGTTTGATCTCAAGGCGTGTGCGGCGGATGAATCGGGCGAGACGATGCGGGCGCTGTTGACGGGGTTGTCGAAGTGCGTGGTCGCGATGCGGGAAGCGGCGGTCCCTGTCGTGATGGGTGTGCATGGGTGCGCGATCGCGGGTGGGTGTGCGATGCTTGGGGGCGCGGATGTGGTCGTCGCGGACGAGGGGGCGCAGCTTGGGTATCCGGTGGTGAAGATCGGGGTTTCGCCTGCGGTGTCGGCGGCGTTTTTGATGTCTTCGATCCCGGCTGGGGCGGCGCGGGCGCTGATGCTGGATCCGGGGTTGATCGACGCTCGGCGGGCGTTTGCGATCGGGTTGGTGCATGAGGTTGTCGCGGATGCGGAAGCGGTTGGCGAGCGGACGATGGAACTGGCGCGGTCGCTTGCGGCGAAGCGTGGCACTGGGGTGCGGGAGACGAAGCGTTTGGTGAATGTGATCACGAGGGGGACGAGTGAGCTTGGTGGGGATGGATTAGAGGCGTCGCTGTCGCGGGTGGGGAGTGATGAGGAGCGTGAGATGCTTGGGGCATTATGGGGCGCGAAGGATTAAGGTATTGCAATGAGTGAACTGGCAACATTGACGATTGATGGACGGGTTGCGACTTTGGTGATGAATCGCGGCGAGGCGCGGAACTCGATGTCGCTGGACATGCTGGAGGCGATGCATGCGCATGTGGATGCGCTCAGGGATTCGGAGTGTTCGGTGCTGGTGATTACGGGGGCGGGCAAGGCGTTTTGTGCGGGGATGGATTTGAAGGCCGTGCTTGTTGAGTTGTCGGGGGATGCGACGCTTGGGGGGCGTTTGCTGCGGAGTCTTGCGGAGCTGACGATCAAGATCCGTGAGCTTGGGATGGTGACGGTGGCGAAGGTGAACGGGGCCGCGGTTGGGGGTGGGTGTGGTTTGAGTTGTGTGTGCGATGTGAGTGTTTCGCATGCGGATGCGAAGCTGGGATTCCCTGAGGTGGATCTTGGGTTGTGTCCGGCGGTGATCGCGCCTTGGGTGGTTGCGAAGATGGGCGCGGGACGCGCTCGCGCGGCGATGCTCAAGGGTGGGATCATGTCGGGCGCGGAGGCGGCGGCGGTTGGGCTCGTTGATCATCTCGCGGAGGATCGCGATGGGCTTGATGCATTGACTGATGAAATTGTCGAACGGCTCGCGAGCGGTGGTGCGCATGCGCTGGCGACCACGAAGGGGTTGCTGAACAAGATTGATGGCGTGGTCGAGACGGGGATGGTGCTTGAGGGGGCGAAGCTGAGCGCGCAAGTGCTTGGGACTGCTGAGGCGCAGGCGTCGTTATCGGCCCGCATGAAGCCTGCGAAATAGTGCTTGGAACTGTTTCTGAGGGGCTTGGAATCGGGGGCGCGGGTGTGGTCTTTTGCTGTCTATTTGGGGTTGTGATGCATAGGATATCTGACCGCTGGAGCTGCGGATCCGCGCGGTGATCGTCGGAAGAATGGCGATCTCACCTCCGCAAGAGCGAGACATTCCTGTGGTTCAAGATTTACTGCCGGTTGAGCTGAGCACGAACGCTGATGGTGCCACCATTGCGGTGTTGACGTTGGATCAGCCTGGCCGTCCGGTGGTGGTGATTGATGAGTCGCTGTTGCAGCGATTGGATGCGACGCTTGATTCGCTGCCGGGTGATCTTGGTGGGTTTGTGCTTGCTTCGTCGGCGCCTCGCGCGTTTGTTGCTGGGGCGGATCTCAAAGCGATCATGGCGATGGACGATGCGGGGCTGCATGAGTATCTTGAGTTTGGTGCTCGCGTGTTTCAGAAGATTGCGGATCTCAACTGCCCCACTGCAGCCGCGATTCATTCGGTGGCGCTGGGTGGTGGTTTGGAACTGGCGATGCATTGCGATGGGTTGATCGGGTTGATTGATCCGGAGGCGAAGCCGTTTCTGATTGGGCTTCCTGAGGCGGGATTGAAGATCTGTCCTGGGTGGGGCGGGACGAACCTGCTCCCATCGCGGATCGACGCGAAGGACGCGATCGTGATGACAGCGAACGGGCGTGCTATGAAGTCGGATCAGGCGGATGAGCTGGGATTGTTTGATGTCACGGTATCGGACGCTGCGGAACTGATCCCGGCGGCTCGTGCTTGGGTGGGCTCGCAGGAGCAACCAACGCGGGATGGGGCGCCGATGCGGTGCATCGGACGCGATGACTCAGACGAACTCAACGAAGCATTGAACGACGCGCGGAACGAGCTTGAATCACAGCCACACACCGATGCGGTGTGTAATGCGGTTGAGGTCGGGATCGGGTCTGGATGGAAGGACGCGCTGCAGCGTGAGCGGGATCACTTGGTCCGCTTGCGGCATACGGAACCGGCGCAAGAAGCGATCAACGCGTTCTTCAACAAGGGTAAATAAACAACACACAGCACGGCGGGCATGAAAGCTGCTCGGCGTGATTTCTTCAGGAGAAACAACCAATGGCAGATGTAAAGAAAGCGGATCTCAAGAATATGAAGGGTGTCTCGGAGCGTGATCAGAAGATGATCGCGGACGCGGAGACGCTGCTCGGACCTGAACCTAGCGATATGGGGGCGGTCAAGAACTACTTCTGGGGTCAGCTGCGTGAGGATCTGCTGTATCCGTATCCGGAGCTTGCGAAGACCTCCCCTGAAGAGGTCGCGGAGTGTGACAAGCTCGTCGCGGAGCTGAAGGACTATCTGAAGAACGAGCATCCGGCGGTGGAGATTGATCAGGAGCAGTACATCCCTGAGTGGGTGATCAAAAAGCTTTTTGATATGGGTGTGCTCGGGATGACCATCCCGAAGGAACACGGCGGGCTTGGTATGGGGATCACCTCGTACAACCGTGTGCTTGAGACGCTCGGGACACGGTGTGGATCGACGGCGGTGATGGTCTCGGCGCACCAGTCGATCGGATGTAAAGCGGTTATGCTCTACGGCACTGATGAGCAGAAAGAACGCTGGCT
>WUAJ01000063.1 GCA_009827215.1 Phycisphaeraceae bacterium | reverse complement strand
GATGGGTCCTCAGGGGCTTGGGGTTGACGCGGACAAGACTGACGCTACGGCGACAGTTGTGCATACTGAAGCTTCGCATCCACAGAATGTGGGCGATGAATCAACGCTCAAGCATGGCTCGATTGTGATCGCGGCGATCACTTCGTGCACGAATACTTCGAATCCTGATGTGCTCATCGCGGCGGGTCTCGTTGCGAAGAAGGCGCATGAGCTTGGGCTGACTCGCAAGCCTTGGGTGAAGACCTCGCTTGCTCCTGGATCGAAGGTTGTGACGGAGTACCTCGACAAGTCAGGACTGACTGAGCATCTGGATGCGGTTGGGTTTAACACGGTTGGGTACGGCTGCACGACTTGTATTGGGAACTCTGGGCCGTTGCCGCCTGAGATTGAGGGCGCGATCAAGGAGGGTGATCTTGCGGTCGCTTCGATCTTGTCGGGGAACAGAAACTTTGAGGGGCGTGTGCATCCTGAGGTGCGCGGGAACTTCCTTGCGAGCCCCCCACTGGTCGTTGCGTACGCGATGGCGGGGCGGATCGATGTGGATGTATACAACGAAGCGTTGTGTCAGACACCTGATGGGAAGGATGTGTACCTCAAAGACCTTTGGCCTACGCGGGCAGAGATTGACGAGATCGTCAACAGCTCGGTAACAACCAAGCAGTTCGAGGAGAAGTACGGCGCGGTGTACAGCGAGAACGAGACATGGAACAATGTTCCGGTGAGCAAGAGCGAGTTGTATGGGTGGGAGGACAGCAGTACTTACATCCAGAATCCGCCGTTCTTTGAGGGTATGACGGAGGATGCTCCTGGGTTCGGTGCGATCAGCGGCGCTCGCTGCTTGTGTCTGCTTGGTGACTCGGTGACGACGGATCACATTTCTCCTGCGGGACGGATTGAGCCTGAGACGCCGGCGGGTCAGTACCTGATCGGGCAAGGCGTGAAGCAGAGCGACTTCAACTCGTTTGGTTCGCGGCGCGGGAATGATCGCGTGATGACTCGTGGCACATTTGCGAATGTGCGTGTGAAGAATCGCATCGCGAAAGATGGCGACAAGCAACCTGAAGGCGGATGGACGCGGAACTTCACGAAGGGTGATGATCTTGCATCGGCGCCTGTTGAGTATATCTACGACGCGGCGCAAGATTACAAGAGTGCGGGTACGCCTTTGGTGGTTGTTGCGGGCAAGGACTACGGCATGGGCTCATCGCGCGACTGGGCGGCGAAGGGCACGCTGCTGCTGGGTGTCAAAGCGGTGATCGCGGAGAGCTTCGAGCGGATCCATCGCAGCAACCTGGTGTTCATGGGTGTGCTCCCGCTTGTGTTCCAGTCGGGACAGAATGCGGAATCGCTCGGGATCAACGGCGATGAGAAGTTTGACATCATCATGCCTGATCCTGTTGAGCCTCGTTGTGATGTGACAGTCCGCGCGACGCGTCCTGACGGGAGCAGCTTTGAGTTTGTGACGGTGTGCCGGATCGATACACCTGTGGAGATTGAGTACTTCCGCAATGGTGGAATTCTGCACACGGTGATTCGGAAGAAGCTCAATGAGAGCAAGCAGTTGGCTTGATCTATATTCATGTTTGAATCTTGAAAGCACGGTCGTTTGGCCGTGCTTTTTTGTACACTATAGTGAGAATGATGAACGACAATGAACTGAATCCCGAAGTATTCGCCCTTGATTGGGAGAGTAATGGCGAGTCAACTATTCAGATGCTCGCATGGAATGCCACGCGCTTAGTGCAACCTCAAAATGGTATCCCACAGAAAATTTTCTTTGCAATCGTTCTTGCTGTACTATTGGCTGCAGCTGTTGCTGTGGTGGTGACGAGTGTTCCCGACCAAGACTTTGTGATGACTTTCATTGGTCTAGGTGGCATCTACTTCATTTATTGGGCATTCCGTTCTATCTTCAGATCGAAAGCTTCTGTAATGCGATGGTACATGGACTACTACACGCAAGCAGTCGAGAGAGGGGATGTGGAATCAACAGAAGGCAAGTGGAGTTGTCTGATTGATCACGAGTGTGTGAAATATGAACACATAGATCGAAAGCGAATCACAATATTTCCACTGTCAGATATCTCATCAGTTGTTCGGGTTCATGACCGCATCGGACTGTTAAATGGGAACATCTTGCTTGGGCATATGCCTGATGAGATCTACAACGGTGTCGAGCTTTTTGAACTCATTCTCCAGAGGGTACGAAGCCAAAACTCTGAGGCGACTGGAATACGAGAAGCCGAGCAATGGTAATGTAGGGGTAGCAATGTCTCACTTGAACAGTGAGAAGAACTGGTTTAATTGGACAGACAACTGCGATGACGATTGATGCGACAGTCTCGACGGGCAACGAGTGGGAGCGGCGGTATGAGTACTCTCGAGCCGTGCGGTCTGGGGGGATGATCTTTACGACCGGGACGGTGTCGATGAATGACGATGCGTCGGCGTATGTTCCCGATGATGGGTATGCGCAGGCGATGCGGTGTCTGGAGATCATCGAGCGTGCGGTGGTTGAGCTTGGGGGCACAAAGAGCGACATTGTGCGGAGTCGGTTTTATGTGACGGACATCGCGCGTGCGGATGAGTTTGGGCGGGCACACAAGGCGTTCTTCGGAGAGCATGCACCTTGCTTGACGATGGTCGAGGTGGCGCGGCTGATTGATGATGCGTTCTTGATTGAGATCGAGTGCGAGGCGGTTGTCGGCTGATCTCTCTATATAGACTGCACTGAGTTTGCGCATAGAAAGAAGCCGCCCGAGACCCTTGGGCGGCTTCTTTAGAGAGAGTGTTTGTGATGTGTGGCTGGGTTGCCGTTGGGATGACCGATTTGGTGAGCATCTCGGCTATCAGTTATCGGACATCAATGCGGTTTCCTGACCGTGTTTATTTAGAATTGCTCTAAATCATTGGCTTATGGATGGTCCGATTCAACGCTTGGGTGTGAACCTGGGCAAGATATGACGCAAATATCTGCATTTAAAGGACTTAAGACTTTTTATTTCGATCTGAATCGGTGCAAAATCCTTGCGAGTGACGCTCTGTGGGGCACACTTGGGTAGGACCGCTTCGTTGCTGGTCTGACAACAAATGCAGAGCGGAAGGAGATCGAAATGAAGAGTCTACTCTTTGGAATGGCTATGGCTGGCCTGGCAGGAATGGCACACGCGGACACAATCGAGTTCGGCGGTGTGATCTACGAAACAATCGATTGGAGCAGCGCTTCGAGCGCCACCAACACCGCTACAGGCACTGCTGCGGGCGTTGGAGTCACCTTTGAAACAGTCGATGTGAGCTATGACTCCATCACACAGAGCGACTTCCTCGGAGCTGAAGGCTTCGACGAGCTCAACTTTACCACTGGACAAGTCGAATCCATCACGATCATGGGTGGCGTGATCGGATCCAGCACGCTCCGCTTCGATCGATCGGTTGATTCGGTGCTCATGCTCATCGGCTCACCAAACGATACATCCACCTTTACGCAGCTCGGAGCGGCGATCTGGAGCTTTGATCAGGGCTTGGATCTCGAACTGATCGACAGTGAAGGGGCTCCAGGGCTCACACTCGCGTCGAACATCCTCTCCAACGCGATCGGTCCTGCGGTCCACCAGAGCGGTGTGCTCGGGATCAGCGGCGAGTCGATCATGGAGCTCAGCTGGGACCAAGGCACCTCCGCTGGACTTGATCAGACGATGATCACCTTTGCGATCGCATCAAATGAAGTTCCTGCTCCGGCATCCGGGCTTGCACTGCTGCTCCCAGCTGCTCTCGCTGGACGGCGTCGTCGATAAATCTCTACACTCATCTCCCAAAACAACGGCCGAAAGGCCGTTTTTTTTGTTATTGGGGATCGAATTGTGTCAATTAAATGGGTGATTCCCTTGCACTTCTCGGAGCATGGTGCACATTCCTTTCGAGGCGTCCCATATATGCGGCGTCCGTTGGACATCTACACGGTTGCATTCACCAAAGGAGAATGGGATGAGATATGCACTTTCAATGATGGCTGTTGCCGGCCTGTGCGCTGCGGCGAACGCAGACATTATCGGCTTCAATGGCCAAGAGTACCACACGGTCGATTGGACCAGTGTGTCGAGCGACTCCAACACTGCAAGCGGTCAAGCTGGCAGCATCGGAGTGAGCTTCGAAACCATGAACATCACTTCCGACATCGTCACCACCAATGACTACACCGGAGCTGCAGGGTACAACAACCTGTCGTACGGCTCGGGTAGCTTTGGCTCCATCAACATGATGGCTGGCATGATCGGTACTTCGTCGCTCAGCTTTGATGGTCAGGTCAGCTCTGTGCTGGTCATCATCGGTGCTCCGAACGACTCCACCCCACAGAACCTGCTCGGTGCTGCGGTTTGGGACTTCAGCGATGACTACAACATGTCACTCGTGGACACCACCGAAGCTAACGGGCTCGTGCTCGAATCCGGCAACATGTTCATGAACGGCTTGGGTAACACCAACCAGATCGGTGGCGTGATCGCTATCGACGGGATCATGGACGGCTTCAGCTGGGATCAGGACACCTTCGCTGGTCTCGACCAGACTCAGGTGACCTTCGCGGTCTCAACTGTTCCAGCTCCGGCAACTGGTCTTGCACTCGTGCTCCCAGCTGCGTTTGCTGCACGGCGTCGCCGCTAAGCGACATTGACATTTGTCACAATGAACAAGCGACCTTCGGGTCGCTTGTTTGTTTTTGTCCTAGTTTACGGAGATTCCGTCTGGCTTGAGATCACTGGCGTGGAGTGGTTCTGTATACTGTCGCGATGAGTGAGCTTGCGGAGAATAGTGCGACCGATCCGGCGATCTTGGATGCGATCGGACGCGTGTGGGGGTACGACGCGCTGCGTCCGATGCAAGAGCGCGCGATCGCGGCGGGGGTTGAGGGGCGGGACTGCTTGACGGTACTCCCTACTGGTGGTGGGAAGAGTTTGTGCTATCAGGTCCCGGCACTGGTGACAGGGAAGCTGACGGTGGTTGCGTCCCCGCTGATCGCGTTGATGCGGGATCAGGTGCGAGGGCTGGAGCTCAATGGATACGGCGCAGCGGCGCTGCACTCTGGGGTGGAAGCGGAAGAAGCGCGGGAGATCGTCACAAGAGCGTTTGATGGTTCGATCCATCTGATCTTCGCGGCTCCGGAGCGGCTGGTGACTTCTGGTTTTAAGGCGATCCTCGCGGAGCTTCACGACGCGGGACGGCTGGGGGCGATCGCGATCGATGAGGCGCACTGTATTTCGCAGTGGGGTCACGACTTTCGTCCGGAGTTTCGGAGATTGAAAGAGCTGCGCCGCGTCGCGCCGGGTATCGGGATGCAGGCGTTTACCGCGACGGCGACGCCTCGCGTGCAGGAAGACATTGTCGAGCAACTGGGGCTGCGGGATCCTGAGGTCTTGATCGGGAAGTTTGATCGACCGAATCTGTGTTATCGCGTGCAGGCGCGGAATCGGACGGCGGATCAGATCGCGGAAGCCGTGCGGAGGCATCGCAGCGCGGGGGACAGCGGCGGGACGATCGTGTACTGCTTGAGCAGGAAGGATACAGAGGCGCTGGCGCAGGAGCTTGTGGAGCACGGGCTGGATGCGGATGCGTATCACGCGGGGCTGAGCGAGAAAAAACGGATGAGTGTCGAGCAGGCGTTTCTCAACGAGACGCTTGATGTTGTGGTGGCGACGGTCGCGTTCGGGATGGGGATCGATCGGAGCAATGTGCGATTGGTCGTGCATGCGACGATGCCCAAGAGTATCGAGGCGTATCAACAAGAGACGGGACGCGCGGGACGGGACGGGGAGCCCGCAGAGTGTTTGCTGCTGTATTCTCCGAGTGATTCGGGGCGCTGGGAGCGGTTGATCGGGTTTGGCGCGGAGGATTCGGGCGCTGATCCGGCGGGGCAGCTGCGTTTGATCCGCGAGATGCGTTCGCTGATCGCGGCGATGACGTGTCGGCACAAAGCGTTGAGCGAGCACTTTGGGCAGGCGCTAGAGATCGATCCGGAGAAGGGGTGCGGGGCGTGTGATATCTGTCTCGGGGAGACGGAGATTGATCAGGAATCGGTGAAGGTGGCGCAGGTGCTGATGTCGGCGGTCGCGCGGACGGGGCAGCGGTACGGCGCGGCGCATGTGTGTGATGTAGTCCGCGGGAGCAAGGGGGAGAAGGTGGTCAGCCGGGGGCACGACGAGCTGAGCGTGCATGGACTGCTGGCGGGGTATTCCAAGGCGCAGCTCGGGATGTATCTGGATCAGCTGATCTCCAAGGGCGCGCTGGAGCGGGTGGTTGAGGAGCGGTTTGAGACGCTGCGGTTCGGGGACTGCGGCGTGTCGGTGATGAAGGGGGCGGAGGATATTGTGCTGAGCAATCCGCTCGGGACGGGGTCGGCGAGCAAGGAACGCGTGCGCGGACGCAAGCAGGGACGCGAGGCGGTGGTGCTTGATGTTGATGAGCGGGTGGTCTTTGAGCGATTGCGAACGCTGCGGACGAGCATTGCGCAGGAGCGTGGGGTGCCTCCGTATGTGGTGTTCTCGGATGCGACGCTGCGGGCGCTGGTGAAGGATCGTCCGACGAATCGCAACGAGATGCTGCGTGTCAAGGGGATCGGGCAGGCGAAGCTCGATGCGTTCGGCGATGTGTTCTTAGAGGCGCTTGGGGATGAGTGAGGCGATTGGGGAAGCGGTGTTGATCGAGGCGCGAGAGGCGTATCCGCTACGGCAGATGGTGCTGCGGCCGTATTTGAGCGTGGACGAGGTCGGGGCGGAGTACGATCACGCGGAGGGGACCTTTCATGTGGGGTACACGGTTGATGACCGGATCGTCGCGATCATGTCGGTGCTTCGTGATGAAGACCCGAATACTGGCGAGGATGCGTGGCGGATTCGGTCGATGGCGTCGCATCCTGATGTGCGCGGGAGCGGGTTAGGGGGGAGGGTGTTGGAGTTTGGGATCAACCACGCGATGGGGATCGAGCGGCTCCCGATCTGGTGCAATGCTCGCAGGGTCGCGTATGGGTTTTATGAGCGGTATGGGTTTTCGGTGGTGAGTGATGAGTTTGAGATCGAGGGGATCGGGCCGCACAAGGTGATGCGGCGTGAAGCGGATCTCGCCTGAGTAAGCATTATGAAGACTGCGACTGGTTCTTCGCTTTTTTCTTTGCGTGGTGTTTGTCGGTCTGCATGTTGATGAGTTCGAGCACGAAGGCGAAGACGATCGCGAAATAGATGTATCCTCGGTTGAAGTGCTCCCCGATGCCTTCGGCGACGAGGAGGATGCCGATGAGGACGAGGAAGGCGAGGGCGAGGTTCTTCATCGAGGGGTGCTTGTTGACGAAGCTCGCGATCGGTGAAGCGAAGGCGAGCATCACCGCGATGGAGATGATGACGGCGGTGGCCATGATGTAGTAGTTGCTGGTCATGCCTACGGCGGTGATGACCGAATCGAGCGAGAAGACAAGGTCGAGCATCAGGATCTGGATGAGGACCTGACCCACTGTGGTCGCGGCTTTCTTCATGCCTGGACGCGTGTGGGGATCGTTTTTGTGTTCGCCGTCACCCTCGACGAGGTGGTGGAGTTCGAGGACGGCTTTGAAGATCAGGAATAATCCGCCGGCGAGCATGAGGAGAGATTTGCCGGAGAATGGGCGATCGAAGACGTGGAAGAGTGGCTCGGTGAGCTTGACGATCCAGTACGCGAGTCCGAGGAGGACGAGGCGCATGACCATCGCGAGGAGCAGACCGATTGTGCGGACGCGGGCTTGTTTTTCTTTGGGGAGTTTGTCGGCGAGGATCGCGATGAAGACGACGTTGTCGATGCCGAGGACGATTTCGAGAACGGTGAGGGTCAGCAGCGCGAGGAGTCCGGCGGTGGAGAAGAACGCGACCTGTTCCGGTGTCGCTGAGGCGATTGGATCAGATGCGAGGGTGAGGATTGGGAGGATGCTGTCGATCATTCTTCGTTGTTGAGGATCGCGGATGCGTGCTCGTCGCTGTGCTCTGTGTCGGCTTGGTGATGCTCGATACGATCAGGGCCGTTGAACTTGGCGGCGCTGAGTGCTGCGTCCACGAGTGGCTGAGCGATCACGAGCAGGGCGATGACTCCGATCGCAGAGCATGCTCCAGCAAAGCGTCGCGACATGTACGGCGAGAGCTCGACGGTCTGCAACGGACGATCACCTTTGTCGAGGTATGCGACGGCGACGAGACGGAGGTAGTAGACGGCGGCGATTGCGGAGTTGATACCCAGCACGATGACGATTGGGATCTGCTTGGCGCTGACGCCTGCGGCAAAGAGTCCGAGCTTCCCAACGAATCCAAGGAGTGGTGGGAATCCGAGCATCGAGAGAGCACAGATGACGACGGTCCATCCGAGGATTGGGTGGGTTTTGCAGAGTCCACGCAGGTCTTCGATGTCGTCGGCTTCTTGTGGATTGCCTTCGCGGTCTTTCTTTTCGATCGCTCCGAGGACAGCGAAGACTCCGATGGTCATGACGCCGTAGCAGAGGAGGTAGAAGAGGATCGCGGCGATGCCGTTGCGGTAGAAGGGGGCGCCGGCGTGACCTGGACCAGCGAGCACACCGACGAGCATGTATCCGGAGTGAGCAATGGAGGAGTAGGCGAGCATGCGCTTGACGGAGTTCTGGAGGAGCGCGAGGGTGTTTCCGACGAACATGGTGATGCAGGCCATGATCCAGATGACGGATTCGACGGTGGTTGGGAGTCGTCCGAACTCGTTCCATCCGACTGTCGAAACGATGGCGATAATCGCAAGGAATCCGGCGGTCTTTGGCACGAAGGCGAGCATCGCGCTGACAGGTGAAGCGGCGCCTTGGTAGACATCGGGGGTGTAGAAGTGCATCGGTATCGCGGCGATCTTGAAGCTCATTCCCATCAAAGAAAGGAGGATCCCGGCGAGTCCGAGTGTTCCCAGATCGTTGTGCGCGAAGTGCTCGGCGATCTGCATGAGATTCGTTGAACCTGCGGCGCCGTAGATGAGGGCGAAGCCGTAGAGGAAGATCGCGGCTCCGAGCGCACCGAGGAAGAAGTATTTGACCGCGGCTTCGCGCGATGCGTTCTTGTGGGTGGAGATCGCAACCATGATGTAGGTCGGGAGCGAGGTGAGCTCGAGGGCGAGGAACAACCAGATCAGGTCATCGGCGGACGCGGTGAGCATGAGTCCGGTCATCGAGAAGAGGAAGAACGCGTAGAACTCCGCTCCGGTTGAGCGGAGCGGGAGGAATGGCTTGCCCTTGTCGACATCGTCTTCGAGCTCGCGGTCGACTGTGCCTGTGAGGTTGACGAGGAGGATGAGTCCCACGAACGCGATAATGAACTTCGCGTATGGGATCATGTTGGGGAAGAGCGCATTGGGATCTGATGGGGTCATCGTCGCGATCATTCCCGCGGCGACGAGGGCGACGGCGGCGATCCACGGCGTGAACTGACGGATCGCGCGGACGGGCCACTGGCCGGTCACCATGACCATACAAGTCGCGATGAAGAGGATCAGTTCCGGGATGATGAAGGAGAGCTTCTCGATCATGGGTGCTGCTCCGATGTGGAGTGTTCGGTCATCGCGTGCTCTTCATTGGTTTCAATGTGCAGTTCGTGATGCTGGTTTTCGTATGCGGCGACGATCGTGTCGTTGATCGGATCGCTGACTGCGTCGAGCAGGTAAACAGGACGCAGACCAAAGACGAGACATCCGACGGCGAGGGGGATCAGCGTCCAGATCTCGCGGCGGTTGAGGTCGGTTGGGAGCACTTCATGGGCGTGGTGATCTGCGGGCTCGCGGAGCGGACCGAAGCAGATTTTCCCGACCATGTAGAGGAGGTACATCGCGGCGATGACCATGCCGGTCCCTGCGAAGACAGCGAACCATGGTCCGAGGGTGGTGCCCCACGCGCCCGCTTCGTGCGCGGCGGTCCATGCGGCGTCGGATTGGAACGCGGAGATCAGGCAGAGGACTTCGGATGGGAAGCCGTTGAGACCTGGGAGTCCGACGGAGGCCATGGTGAAGAAGACCATGAAGAATGCCCAGACTGGCATTTTGGATGCGAGTCCGCCCACTTGTCGCATGTCGCGCGTGTGGTAGCGTTCGTACATGTATCCGATCATGAGGAAGAGGCCGCCTGTTGAGAGGCCGTGGGAGAGCATGTAGAGGACTGATCCGGACAGACCTGACACATTGAGTGCGGCGAGTCCGAGGACACAGAATCCGAGGTGAGAGACGGAGGAGTACGCAACGAGCTTCTTGATGTCTTCTTGGACCCAGCAGATGAGACCGGCGTAGATGATGCCGATGACGGAGAGGGTCGCGATGAATGGTGCGTATTCGATGAATGCGGCTGGAGTGATGGGGATCGCGAAGCGGATGAGGCCGTAGGTACCGAGCTTGAGGAGGACACCCGCGAGGATGACGGAACCTGCGGTCGGTGCCTCGGTATGCGCCAGTGGCAACCAGGTGTGGACCGGGAACAGCGGGACCTTAACCGCGAATCCGGCGAGCATCGCGAAGAGGACCCACGCTTGGTGCTCGAGTGGCATGCGCGGAGCGATCGCGGTGATGGTCGCGATGTCGAGTGTCCAGATGCCGGTTTGTTGCGCGACGAAGTAGACGACATACATGAGACCGGCGAGGGTCATCATGGATCCGGTGAAGGTGTAGAGGAAGAACTTGGTGGACGCGGCGACGCGGTTGGTTGAGCCGTAGCAGCGGATGAGGATGAACATCGGCAGGAGCGTGAACTCGAAGCAGATGTAGAAGAGCATCAGGTCACGAGCGGCGAAGACCCCCACCATCGCGGCTTGGAGGACGAGCAACCACGCGTAGTACTTGCGGCGGTCCTCGGTGATTGCGGTCTTGGATGCGGCGACGACGATCGGTCCGAGCAGGACAGTCAGCGCGATGAGCAGGAGT
>WUAJ01000062.1 GCA_009827215.1 Phycisphaeraceae bacterium | reverse complement strand
GCGCTCACACAGCTCCTCAGCGAGCATCCCGACCAGCCAATCCTCATGCACTGTGGTTCAGGATCACGAGCCGCAGGCCTCTACGGGCTCCATCTCGTACAATCCAACCAGATGTCACCCGATCAAGCACTCGACCACGCCCTCGAACTTGGTCTGTCCCCGCGTTCATTGCCGTACTACCAGAAAGCACTCATGGAAGTCCCACAACGAGCCATCGCCTCCGTCGAACCCGCGCGTCTCATCGACAATGTCCACATGCTCACCTCCTTCGGGACCCGCCACACCCTCTCCGACACCAAGTCCGAGCACCGCGGCATCGGCGCCGCCCGCCGCTGGGTCCACAAAGCATTCGAAGAAGCAATCATCGGTCATAACAAACCAGCCGAGTACGCCCCGTCCGTATCGTTCGACTCCCACACCGTCGAACCCGACGGCCGCCGCATTCCCAAGCAAGTCGAGATCGTCAACGTCCTCTGCACCATCCCAGGCACCAACCCAGAATCCACCAACCGCCTCTACTACGTCCTCGCCCACCTCGACTCCCGCGCGACTGACGCAATGGACGCGACCTCCGAAGCTCCCGGCGCCAACGACGACGCTTCAGGTGTCGCCGCCCTCATCGAACTCGCACGCGTCCTGAGCAAAGAATCCCTCGACTCCACCATCGTCCTCATGGCCACCTCCGGAGAAGAGCAAGGCCTCTTCGGCGCTCGCCTCCACGCCCAAGACCTCGTCGACGCCGGCGCCGATGTCCGCGGAGTCCTCAACAACGACACCATCGGAGACCCCACCGGAATCGGAGACCTCGACGGCTCCACCGAAGTCCGCATCTTCTCCGAAGGTCTCGGACTCGACCTCGTCAACCTCGACGATCCGCAACAGCTCAGATCCGCGCTCTACCGCCTCCGCTCCACCGGATCAGAGTCCGACTCCGACTCTCGACAACTCGCACGCTACATCAACTTCATCGGAAAGCTCCACGGCGAGCTCCCCGTCAAACCAAAGCTCATCTTCCGTCCAGACCGCTACCTCCGAGGAGGTGACCACACACCATTCAACCAGCTCGGGATGCCCGCCGTCCGCTTCTGCGAGGTCTACGAAGAGTACAACCACCAGCACCAGGATGTCCGCATCGAAGACGGCATCCAGTACGGCGATCTAGCAACGCATGTGGACGCCGAGTACCTCGCCGGAGTCACACAGCTCAACACCGCCGTCCTCGTCCACCTCGCCAACGCACCGTCATCACCGACCAACGCTCGCATCATCACCGCCGAGCTCACCAACGACACCACGCTCCGATGGGATGCTTCACCAGAATCCGACACCGCCGGATACGAAGTCCTCTGGCGCGAGACCACCGACCACGACTGGACCAAGTTCAAAGACGTGGGGAATGTCACCGAAGCGACCATCGACCTGAGCAAAGACAACTGGATTTTCGCCGTGCGTGCGTATGACCAAGAAGGCTACCGCTCACCCGCCGCGTACCCAACCTCCGCACGCGAGTAATCGGACCCCTTCAGCAACTCACCCAGTTAGAAAAGCATGAATCTGCATCCGATTCGGATGCACGATTTGCCATAAAAACACGCGAGTCTACCATCCACCATGATCCACCCATGGCACGATGTTCGACCAGGAATCCAGTCCCTCTCCCTCCCCCAAAACTTCCGCGCGATCATCGAGATCCCGAAGAGCTCATCCAACAAATACGAGCTCGATAAGTCCACCGGGATGCTCCGTCTCGACCGCGTCCTCTCTTCCGCCGTCTACTACCCCGCCAACTACGGATTCATCCCCCAGACCTACGCCGAAGACTACGACCCCCTCGATGTCCTTGTGTTCTGTACAGAAAAAGTCCCACCCCTCTGTATCTGCGAAGCACGCGCTATCGGCGTGATGACCATGCTCGATGAAGGGCAACCGGACCACAAGATCATCTCCGTACTCATTAATGATCCCGAGTTCGAAGACATGAAGTCCATCGAGGACTTCCCGAAGCACACATTTAAAATGCTCAAACGGTTCTTCGAGGACTACAAAAACCTTGAAGGCAAAGCGGTGGAGGTCGACGAGATCCAGCCTGTAGACAAAGCCCACGAGGTCATCGACGCATCGCTCCAGCGATACTCCGAAGCCCGCCGATCCGAGAAAATCTAATCGAGCAATCAAGTGGCCCAATGCGTAGAATCGCTCATGACCACCACACTCTCAACCGAACCCGGCCTCGCCCCCTTCTCCATCGCAGGCAAATCCTTCAACTCCCGCCTCCTCGTCGGGACCGGCAAATACCCCACCATGGAATCCATGGAAGCCGCCCTCGACGCTTCTGGAGCCGACATCATCACAGTTGCTGTCCGCCGCGAGCGTCTCTTCAACGACCAAGGCAAGTCCCTCCTCGAATACATCGACCTCGATCGCTACACCATCCTCCCGAACACCGCCGGCTGCTTCAGCGCCGAAGACGCCATCCGCGTCTCTCGATTAGGACGCGACCTCCTCGAACAACTCGACAACCCCGGAGCCAACTGGGTCAAACTCGAAGTCCTCGGCGACAAGAAAACCCTCCTCCCCGATCCAGTCGGAACCATCGAAGCCGTCAAAGAACTCACCGCCGATGGATTCAATGTCCTCTGCTACTCCAGCGACGACCCCATCACCGCGCTGCGCATCAAAGAAGCCGGCGCGACCGCCGTCATGCCCGCAGGGTCCCCGATCGGATCAGGACAAGGCGTCCTCAACCACAACAACATCGTCCTCTGCCTCGACCTCCTCAAAGAGAACGACCCAACCTACCCCGTCATCGTCGACGCCGGAGTCGGGAGCGCGTCCGATGTCGCCGTCGCGATGGAACTCGGCGCCGACGCGGTCCTCCTCAACACCGCGATCGCCCACGCCCAAGACCCCATCATGATGGCCCACGCGATGCGCAAAGCCTGCGAAGCCGGACACCAGTCCTACCAAGCCGGACGAATCCCAAAGAAACGCTACGCCACCGCCTCCTCCCCAATGGAAGGCACCATCACCTACATCCCAGGCGAATAACCGAATGGACTCCACCAAACACACTCAAAAGCAATGGGACAAACACGACCTCTACGAACTCTGCGTCCAGAACCCAGAAGCCTGCATCCCGCTCATCAACGCGATCCACGGCCGCTCCCCCAGCACCCTCGCCGAAGACTTCGCCGGGACCGCAATTCTCTCTCGACAATGGGCCGAGCAATCCGATGACCACCGCGCCATCGCGACCGACCTCGACCAAGAAGCACTCAACAAACACCCCGACCACCCACGCGTCACAAAAGTCTGCGCCGATGTCAACCAATCAGCCGACCCTGCCGATGTCATCTTCGTCGGAAACTTCTCCATCGGATACCACCACACCCGCGCCGAGCTAATCGCGTACCTCAAGCAAGCCCACGCCCGCCTCGCTCAAACCAACGGCACATTCCTCTGCGACACCTACGGCGGAGAAAACGCCTTCATCCCAGGAGGTGTCCACCGACCAACCCCCATGGGAGACGGCCGACTCTGCCGCTACACCTGGGAACAACGCGACGCCGACCCCCTCACCGGCATGGTCCGCAACTACATCCACTTCCGCATCGAACACGCCGGCACCATCACCGACGAGCACGACGAAGCCTTCGAGTACCACTGGCGCCTCTGGTCCGTCCCCGAACTCCGCGACGCGATGCTCGAAGCCGGATTCAAATCAACCAACGTCTACAACAAACTCCCCGACGCGATCGATGACGAGGGCAATGCCTACATCAACCCGATCCAAGACCCGGAAGAAGAGCTCGACGACTCATTCATCGTCCTTGTCAGCTCGTCGGTCTCGTGAATAAACAATACCCAACACTGACCTGCCACATCTGCGGCTACGACATGCATGATCGCAAAGAGCATGACCCATGCCCGGAATGTGGAACGGCCTTCAGCACACTCCCGGACGCATATGCCAGCAAGTTTCAGTGTACATACCCAAATGTACTTGCGGTACTCGGCATGCTTGCGATGCCCTTCATTGCGGCATTGTCTGTGATGCTTTTCATTTCACCAATCTTGTTCTTTATAGGAAATAGATCCAAGTTCCCAGGAGTCCGAGTCCCAGCATGGGCGGCAAGGGCTATCCGTCTCAATCAGATATTGATCTACGCAGCGCTTGCTGAGTTTTGGGTGTTGATGATCCTTCATTCGGTTTGGCCAAACTTGTTCAATTTTTGGTAGCTTGCGGTACATGAATACTCCCTGTATAGTGGGGTTTGCCTCATAATGAAAAGGGATACGATATGAACATCAAACGATTGATCACAACGCTCTCTATTACTCTCGTTGCCCCATTCATGCTCATTGCGTGCGGAGACAAATCAGAAACTCCCGACACTTCAAACATTGATGAACTCGTGCCTGAAATTGAGCCGTACCAAGAGACGAAAGATCCCGAAGTTGAGGAACAAACCGCCGAGAACAAGGCTCAGCTCCCTGCTGATTGGCCGGCTGATGTTGAACTCGCGGAGTACATGAACTGTGAAAGCGTCACGCGTGTTGATGATGACTTCATGGTTACATTCCACGCACCCAACAAATCACTCGAAGAGGTCGTCGAATGGTTCCGCTCCACGATGACCACCAACAACTGGGAATCCAACGGCGACACCAAAACACCCGGCGGAGCAATCCTTGCCTTTGCCAAAGACGCTCGAACCTGCGGGATCTCATTCACAGACTTCGTACTCTCGCCTTCCATGCAACGCGATGAGACCACAAAGGGAATCACAATCCAAACCAAAGCAATGCCGTAAAACTCCCGACTTTTGGGCACTTCTCATGCAATGTTCATGAGGCGAATCGCTCCGGCGACCTAGCATTCTGCTATGACCACCATGCCCACCAATACCGACACATCGACCCTCCGTTCCTACAACCCATCAACCGGCGATGAAGTCGGCTCCGTGCCCGTCACGCCGGTTGCAGAGATCGACAACATCATCGCCAAAGCCCAAGCCGCACTCCCGGCTTGGCAAGCACTCACCCCGCAACAACGAGCCGACATGCTCAAACCCGCCGGCGAGAAACTCATCGCGATGGCCGACGAGCTCGGCAAACTCCTCTCACTTGAGCAAGGTAAACCAATCCCCGAAGGCATCGGCGAAGTCACCGGCTGCGGCTCGCGCATGGCCGAGGAAGTCGACGAGGTCGCCACAGCGGTCCAGCCCGACATCCTCGAAGACGAGGGTGTTAAGTCCACCATCTACTACGACGGCTACGGCGTCTGCGCCGCGATCACGCCGTGGAACTTCCCGATGCTCATGCCGCACTGGACCATCGTCCCCGCACTCGTCGCCGGGAACACCGTGATCTGCAAACCCTCGGAGCAAACCCCGCTCATCGCCGACGAGTATGTCAAGGTCCTCAACGAGTTCCTCCCAGAAGGCGTCCTCCAGATCGTCCACGGCGAAGACGACCAAGGCAAAGCACTCGTCGCCGGAGATGTGAACCTCATCGCATTCACCGGATCTAAGAACGCCGGACAACACATCATGGCGTCCGCCGCCAATGGACTCAAGCGACTCATCCTCGAGCTCGGCTCCAAAGATCCGCTCATCGTCCTCGAGGGCGCGGACCTCGACAAAGCCGCAGAGTTCGGCGCCCGCAACGCGCTGCGTAACTGTGGTCAGGTCTGCGTCTCGACCGAACGCATCTACGTCCAGGACTCCGTCAAGGACCTGTTCATGGACAAGCTGCTCACGCAGGTCAAGGAGTTCAAAGTCGCCGACTGCAACGAAGAAGGCGCGAGCATCGGGCCGATGGTCATGCGCGAGCAAAAAGAGCACGTGCTATCCCAGATCAACGACGCGATCAACAAAGGCGCTAAGCTCATCCACGGCAACGAACCAATGGGAGGCAACTTTGTTTCCCCAACCGTCCTTGATGACTGCACCCACGACATGGACATCATGACGGTCGAAACCTTCGGCCCAGTCGTCTGTGTCTCTGGTGTGTCATCAGCGGACGAAGCCGTGGAGAAAGCCAACGACACCGAGTACGGCCTCGGAGCCGTGGTCTTCGGCGAAGATGAAACGGCTCGCAGTGTCGGACGCAAACTCACGGCTGGGATGGTCGGCGTCAATCGTTCCCTCGGCGGCGCGAGCGGCTCGCCTTGGGTCGGCGCTCGTCACTCGGGATACTCCTACCACTCCGGACCGATGGGGCATCGCCAGTTCTGTCAGGTCCGCGTGGTCAGCACCAACGAGGAATGATCGATTCGGGTATCCTCGGCTATGCCCGCAGCGATGAGTCAACAACCAAGTTTGGGTGAGCAAGCAAAGGCCGCGATCGAAACGATGGGGTCTGCGTTGTTGCGCCACCACTCGGATCCGGCTGCGATCGATGCGAGCCGATTCACCTTTGAGTTGCGGGTCGTGCTTCAGCGGGTGTTTCACCTTGAAGCTGTGGGTCGGCTCGATGCGGTGCTCGACTTGGCGGATGCGTGGGCGACGGTGCTGGGGATGGATCTGGAATCTGAAATGTTCCACGTGGAACAATTGGGTTTGGATCGGATTTGGTCTTCGGAGTGGGTGGGTCTTGTGCGGCGGGAGTTCGGCTCGTGCGGCGGGAGCTGGTTTGGTGAAGTGATTGATTCTGTGCGCGATGCGCATGCGTCGATGGGGTCGGCGGATGAATCGCTGATGGGGTGGGGGGCTGTGATTGATGGAGATGAGCTTCGACTTGTTGATGAGGATGATTCGGATCGGAAGTCGGGTGGGGTGTTCTACACTCCGGCGCCGTTGGTGGGGTATGTGCTGGATCGGGCGCTTGATCCGGCGATTGAAGCGTGCGGGGACGATGTGGATCGGCTTCTGGAGTTGCGGGTCTGCGATCCGGCGTGCGGGTGCGGGTACTTTTTGATCGCGGCGGGGGAGCGGATCTCTGATCGGATCGAGTCGATTATTGGGCAGCGACGGATGTCTGATGTTGTGCGGTCATGTCTGCTTGGCGGTGATCTGAATCCGATGACGGCGGAGATCTGTCGATGGTCGCTCTGGCTCTTGACTGATGATGAGCGATTGAGCGTTGAGGAACTGCGGTCGCGGGTATCGTGCGCGGATTCGCTTGTTGATGATGTGCTTGCAGATCAGTTTGATGTGGTGGTGGGGAATCCGCCGTTTTTGAATCAGCTTGGGTCGGGGACAGCAAGGTCTACGGATCGGGTGAAGCGTTTGCGCGAGCGGTGGCTCGTCGGGGGCGCGACCTACACGGATGAGGCGTCGGCGTTCTTTGTGCTTGGGTTGCAGCTCGCGAAGGACGGGGGGCGTGTGTGTATGGTGCAGCCTCAGTCGGTGATCGCGACGAGGGGCGGGGCGCATGCGCGGGAGCGTGCGGTTGAGATGGGGTGGTTGGAATCCTTATGGGTTTCCAATGAGCACGTGTTTTGGGATGCGAGTGTGTATACCTGTGCGCCTTGTGTTGTGGTGGGCAGTCGTGGTGAGCGGGTTGAGCGATATTCGGGTGGAGCGTTTGTCGAGCATCCGGATTTGGTGATCGATGCTGATGAGGTGCGATCGCTGGGGACGTGGTCTTCGATCGCGGCGGTGACGATGGGGATCCCGGAGGTTTCGTTTGAATCTGATGGGGTGGTCGGCGATGTTGCTCGCGCGACGGCGGACTTTCGGGATGAGTACTACGGGCTTGCGGGCTGCATCGTTGATGATGCTGAGGGGCGCGAAGGGATCAAGCTGCTGACGACGGGGCTGGTGGATCTGGCGCGGTGCTGGTGGGGGGAGAAGTCGACGCGGATACTGAAGCAGCGATGGGAATCGCCTCGCGTGGATGAGGGGAAGCTGCGCGGCGATGCTCGGCTGGCGCGATGGGTGGAGTCGCGCGGGGTGGAGAAGGTGGTGGTGGCGACGCAGACGAAAGTTATTGAGGCGCTTGTTGATCCGCGCGGGGAGTTCGCGGCGGTGACTCCGATGATTTCGGTGATGAGTACTGACAACTTTGATGTGTGGAAGTTGGGGGCGGCGATTGGATCTCCGGTGTGCAGCATGCACGCGATGCGGATGTTTGGGGGGGCGGCGATGCATGCGGATGCGCTCAAGATGAGCGCGAGGCAGGTGATGGAGCTTCCGATGCCGATTGATGAGCGGGCGTGGGGTGAGGGAGCGGCGGTGTTTGAGCGGTTGCACTCACTTAGGCGCAGACAAGAGCAGACCCCCTCCGACCGCTGCGCGGCCACCTCCCCCGGAGGCCCGGGGGAGGAGATGGAGATTGCGTATTCGAAGGCGGTTATTGCGTTTGGGGTATTGATGTGCGACGCGTATCGGGTCGAGGGAAGAAAGCGAGACGAGTTGATGGGGTGGTGGCTGGGACGGCTTGGGTTTTAGGATTTTTCGATCGTTGAAGTCATGTCGAGGAGTGCTTTGTGGACTCCTGGGGTTGCGGCGATAATTGATTTGGTGTGGACGGTGTCCTTGCCACTCAGGTCGGTGGAGATGCCTCCGGCTTCGTGGATGATGGGGGGGACGGAGGCGATGTCCCAGAGGGAGACATTGGGTTCGATCACGGCGTCGACTCGTCCGGTGGCGAGGAGGACGAAGCCGTAGCAGTCGGGGAGTCCGCGTGTGTATTTGGCGGCGTGGTCGATCTTGATGTAGAGGTCGCGGAGTTGGGGTGAGTCGAAGTAGGTGAGCGCGGTGGTGTTGACGAGGGCGTTGTCGAGTTGATCGACTTGGCTGACTCGTGCCGGTTTGGGGTCGTCCTCGCAGACTTTGTGGAAGCATCCGAGTCCGTTTGCGGCGTAGACGAGTTCGTCGATGCAGGGCATCGCGATCGCGCCGAGGACGGGGACTCCGTTGTAGAGGCACGCGAGCATGGTTCCGAAGAGGGGGATGCCTTGAACGAATGAGATGGTGCCGTCGATGGGGTCGATAACCCATTGATAGCTGTTGTTGCCGTCTTTGTCTGGGAACTCTTCTCCGAGGATGCCGTCGTCGGGGAAGTCGTTTGCGATGCGGTTGCGGAGTTCTGTTTCGATGGATTGGTCGGCGATGGTGACGGGGGTGCCGTCGGATTTGTGGTCGGGTTGGAAGGTGTCTTTTCCGAACCAGTTGAGCGCGAGCTTTGCGCAGGGCATGGTGTTGGCGGCGGCGAAGGCGAGGCGTTCTTGGAGTTCTTCGGTAGGTGGGGTGGTTGTCATGCGGGTTGTGCTTTCAGGGCGTTTGTGAGTGCTTGGTCGAGCTGGTCGATGTGGGCTTTGGTGTGTGATGCGTTGATCGAGAGGCGGAAGTAGGTGGGGGCTGGGCCGTTGGGGTATTGCATGAGCGGGAGGATGATGTGCTGCTCAAGGAGTGCGTGCTCGATGCGGAGCATGTCGGTTTCGTCTCCGAGCGTGAATGCGAAGATTGGTGTTGGGTGGTTGTGGGTTTGGATGCCGTGGTAGCGGAGCATGGCGCCGGTGTTGTTGATGTTGTCGAGGAGCTGGGCGTGGATGCTCGGTTTGGATGTGAGGAGGTTGAGGGCGGTGCTGGCGGCGGCGGCGAGGGCGGGGGATGCGGGGGTGGTGCAGATGTATGCGGTGGAGTGGTCGCGCGATGCGGCGACGAGGTTTGGAGATCCGAGGACGACGCCGCCTGCGGAGCCGAGCCCTTTGACGAGGGTGGTGGTCATCATGAGGTTGGGGTGGGAGAGGTTGAAGTGGTTGGCGGTGCCTCGTCCTTGGTTTCCGAGGACGGTGAAGCCGTGGCAGTCGTCGATGAGGAGGATGTGTTTGCCGATGCTTTCGAGGAGTTCTTGGAGGGGAGCGAGGTCGCCGTCGGTGGTGAAGACGGCGTCGGTGAGGACGACGGCGGGGGCGTCGAGGGTGTCGAGGATCTGATGGGCGTGGGATGGGTCGAGGTGGTCGTAGGTGTGGATGGTCATCTGCGCGAGGTTCGCGGCGTCTTTGAGGGATGCGTGGGCGCGGGCGTCGATGACGGCGTGGTTGATTCCTATCGCGGCGAGGCCTTGGAGGGCGGCGAGGTTGGCGGTGTATCCGTCGGGGACGAGGAGGGCGTCGTCGAATCCGGTGAAGTTTGCGAGCGCGGATTCGAGGTCGGAGTGGGGTTGGGCGTTGCCGGTGGTTTGGCGCGAGGCGGAGGTGGAGAGGCCGAATGTGGTGAGGGCGGCTTGGGCAGCGGCGATGACCTGGGGGTGGTGGGCGAGTCCTAAGTAGTTGCATCCTCCGAATGTGAGGTAGGTATCACTGGTTCCGGCGCTGTTGATGCGGGTGACATGTGTGGCGGACGCGGATTGGGATGGGGGGTTTGGCATTGTCGTGTGAATCTTTTTATGGAATTATGGTCAGGGGATGGGGTGGTGGCGCTGTATTGGGGCGTGGGCGGTGTGAAAAGGTCTGATTTGTGGTGAATTGAGGTTTGGGGGGTGAGCCGCGTATGATCGTGGACTCAGGAGTACTCTTCGGCGAGATCGTCGAATCTAGATCAAGGAGACATGTATGTTGAAGGCTCGTCGGATAGCGGCTTTAGGATTGGCAGCGGTGTGCTTACTCAATGCGGGAACTGCAATCGGTGCGGAATCCACAGAGAAGAAAGACGAGCTGAAAGTCATGCAGCTCCCGATCCGTACGGATGGTCCAAAGAGCTTGGATCCTGTTGAGGGATCGACGACCTACGACAATATGGCGTGTGCTCAGTTCTATGAGACGCTCCTGACGAACAAGTACGCGAGTCCGATGGAGATGGAGCCGTTGCTGCTCGCGGAGATGCCTACGACTGAGGACGGCGGGACGACCTGGCACTTCACGCTCAAAGAGGGCGTGTACTTCCATGACAACAAGTGCTTCCCGGGCGGGAAGGGGCGGGCGATCACTCCTGATGACGTGTTCTACTC
>WUAJ01000061.1 GCA_009827215.1 Phycisphaeraceae bacterium | reverse complement strand
GGTTGTCGTCGGAGCTTGGGGTGAGCTCGATTCTGATCGAGGCGGGTCCGACGCTTTTGGGTGGGCTTTTGGATGCGGATCTGATTGATGAGGCGGTGGTGCATGTTGCGCCGGCGGTGATGGGGGATGATTCGGGCAGGTCATGCGCGAGCGGGCGCGTGTGTGAGCAGTTGTCGCAGATGAAACGGTTCGAGTTGAATCGAACTCGGGTGGTGGATGGAGATGTGCATCTATTTTTCAGACACGGCGAGTGATCACGAGCTGGGTTTGGTCCAGAACGCGTAGGTCTCGTTGACGGTGCAGCTTGCGTAGGTGCCTTCGGCGGTGACGGCGAGTTCGGTTCCTGGCGCGGTGTGCGAATCTTTGATCATCGCGAAGGCGATGGGGATCGCGCCGAGCATGGGGGAGATGGTTGAGCTGGTGACAGCGCCGATGGGAGTCTGTCCGGCTTGGTCTTTGGCGTAGATGTACGCGCCGGTCATTGGCTGGAGGATCTCTTGGTGCTCGACGGTGATGCGCTGGTCGTTGACTCGGATCGGGACGATGGCTTGCTTGCGGATGTTGCGGGCGTGCATGCGCGCGACGACTTCTTGTCCGAGGTAGCAGCCTTTGGCGAGGTGGACGCGGGAGTTCATGATCCCTGATTCGGCTGGGAGGGTGTCGGGGCCGAAGTCGATGTTGTAGAGTGGATGTCCGGCTTCGATGCGGGCGGTGTTGATGGCGAGCCAGCCGGTGGGCTTGGGGTTGGATTTGCTTTCGTCTTGCGCGGTGAGTTGTTTGTAGATGGTGTCGAGTTGGTCGGTGGGGATCGCGAGGGAGAGGCCGATCTCTCCGGTGAGGTCGAAGCGGTCGGCGACGACTTGGGTGTTGTTGAGTGTGACGGTGGTGTTGTGGTGTTCTTCGATTGGGTCAGTTTGGAGGTGTGTGAAGGAGGTTGGGCCGTGGATGGAGATCCAGTGGAGTGAGTCGTCGATGGTGATCTCGATGTCCTCGGCGAAGATGAAGGTGCTCAGGGATTCGGCGGTTTGCTTGGCGAGGTGTCGATCGAGTTTGACGAGGGTGTGGTCTTCGCGCTCGATGAGTCGGAGGTCGGCATCGATGCGGCCTTGGCGGTTGAGCCAGAAGCTGAAGATGGATTGTCCGGGTTTGAGGTCGTCCACTTTGGCGGTGAGCATGTTGTTGAGGAAGGCGTGGCGTTCTGATCCGGTGATTTTGAGCGTCGCCATGTGTGGTTCGTCGAATACGACGGCGGCTTTTCGGAGTGCGGCGTATTCCATGTCGAGTTGTCCGAAGGTTTCGACGACTTGGGTTTGGGCGTTTTGAGGGCCGTAGGGGATGAAGAAGGCTTCTGAGGACTCGTGAACGGCGTGGAGGGGGTTGGTGGTGGTCATACGATTTGATCGTAGCGGTTGTGCGAAGGTGGACTTTGTGCTAGAGTACAACTGTTCTGAAATAAATCAAATATTGAACACATGATTGCTGGGAATGTTCCTGGGTGATGTGTGTTCAATGGAACTCGAAGGAGCGTCCTGTGGCTTTGAATACGAAACTGCTTGCGAACTTGTGTGAGACTCCCGGCGTGCCTGGTCGTGAGGAGCGCGTGCGGGCGCTGATCGAGAAGGAGATCAAGGGGCTGTTTGATTCGGTGGAGACCGACGCGATGGGGTCGCTGATCTGTCGGCGCAAGCCTCGCACGGCTTCGGGTGGGGTGAAGAAGGTTAAGGACGCGAAGGTGCTGATGCTGCTGTGTCACATGGACGAGATCGGGTTCTACATCTCGAGCATTGATGAGCAGGGGTTCTTGTGGTTGTCTCCGGCGGGTGGGTTTGATACGCGGAACTTGTTCTCGCGTCGCGTGCTGGTCTGCGCGGATTCGGGCGATTACAAAGCGGTGATGAATCCGGGTGGTCGTCCGGTGCACATCGCGAGTCCGGAGGATCGCAAGAAGGTACCTGAGGTCAAGGAGTTCTTTGTAGATACGGGGATGACTGCGGCTCAGGTGAAGAAGACCTTCAAGATTGGTGATTATGTGGTGATGGATGAGCCGTTCATTGAGATTGGCGGCAAGTGTGTTTCCAAGGCGCTGGACAATCGCGTCGCGTGCTGGCTCGGGATCGAGTCGGTGAAGAAGCTGGTGAGCTCGAAGTCTGGGAACAACTGCGAGATCGTGGTCGCGTTTACGACGCAGGAAGAGGTGGGGCTCCGCGGGGCGAAGACGGCTTCGTTTGCGGTGCAGCCTGACATCGGGATCGGGATTGATGTGACGCTGTCGTGCGATACGCCTGGTGTGCCTGCGAATGAAGCGGTAACGACGCAGGGCGAGGGGTTTGCGCTGCATGTCAAGGACAGCAGCTTTATCTCGGATTACGAGCTGACCTCGAAGATCGAATCGATCGCGAAGAAGAAGCGGATCCGCTACCAGCGTTCGATTCTTGCAGCGGGCGGTCAGGACGGCGCGGCTGCGCAGCAAGCGGCGGCGGGCGCGAAGGCGGTCGGCGTGACTGTTGGCACTCGCTATATCCACACGGTGACTGAGATGATCGATAAGAAGGATCTGCAGGCGGCGTGTGATGTGCTCGCGGCGGCGATGGGGGAGCTCAAGTAAGCTTTCCGGAGCATTGAAATGAAAAGGGCGGTCCTGATTGGGTCGCCCTTTTTTGTTGGTGTATAGGAGGTTGATTAGGTGAGGTGGGAGCGGACCATCCAGTGGTCTTTTTCGAGGTTGGCGAGGATGCCGATGATCATGTCTTCGCTGACGGGGTCGATGTCGGCAAGTGCTTTTTGAGTGCTGCGGAGGTGCGCGATGGTGGTTTCGAGCATGTCCTCGGTTTGCTTGAGGGTGCTGTGGTCACTCACGAGTTGGTCTTGAGCCGTTGGGATGGATGGATCATCCAGTGAGGCACGCTGACCGATCGCGGGTTTGCCTAGCGTGACGATGCGTTCGGCGATCTCGTCGGATGCGGCGCGAGCGTGGTCGATGATCTCATCGAGGAACTCGTGGACAGGCTTGAAGTTTGGGCCTTGGACATTCCAATGGAGTTGCTTGAGGTTGAGCGCGAGGTCGATGCATGCTTGGACACATGGCTGCAGGATCTCGGCTTGCTTGGCTGGGTTGTACGAAGTTGGGAAGGTCATGAGGTCATCCTTTCTGCTGAATGTGTTGAGATTGGACAGGGTATTCTAGGCATTAAATAAGAATGATTCTAAAAAAGAATGCTGATCAATAAACAACGCCGGGAACTGCGTCCTTGCAGTTCACGGCGTTGGCGTTGGTGTGTTTTGTTGTTGGCTTATGCTGCGATGTTGGTCGCTTGCTCGATGGCTTCGATCATTGCTCGGACCTGGAATGGTTTTTTGAGGAATGAGTCGAATCCGGCGGCGCGGAGTCCTTGGGCTTGGCCGTCGGTGAGCTTTCCTGACATGGCGATGAGTTTGGTCATCTGCATGGATTCGCTTGAGCGGATCATGGAGGCGAGTTCGCGTGGTTCGCCGTCGGAGACATGCACATCGATGAGGACAACATGCGGGCGGAAGCGTTCGCAGGCGAGTCCTGCGGAGAAGGCGCTGTTGGCGACCTGGGTGTCGTAGTTGGTTTGTTCAGCGAGTACAGTGTTGAGGACATCGGAGACTTCTTGGTCTGTATCGACGATGAGGACGCGGGTGGTCCCTGTGGAGATGCCGTCCATTGGGATATGGTGGGCTTTCATGAAGCGGTAGAGCTCTGGGACGGGGATGCGTCGGTCCTTGGAGCCTGGGATTCGGTAGCCTTTGAGTTGTCCTGAGTCGAACCATTTCGAGACTGTTCGGGGGGCAACATTACAGATTTTGGCAACCTCACCGGTCGTGAGGACATCTTTTTCGATTGGCATCTTCTCACCTCGTGGTACGCAGAAGTGGAGCGGCACAATCCATTCATGCCGCTTCTTGGGCAGCATCGGCGTAAATGACTGGCTGCTTGACGCTTGTATGGGTCATTTGGAGTAGATCGTCTTATCCAGACGCTTTGCGGACCCTTGGGTGGTTGGATCTGTGGCGATTCTGGTTGATGGGGCGGGTTATTGAACTTCTGTGTCGAGTCCGATACAGTTGCGATCGCCGGAGCGGGTCTTTCTGTGAGAGGGGCAACATCCGGAGTTGGGCTCGCGTATACGATGCCCTGAGGCGATTTTTTTCGTCTTCATAGATAGTCTGTCCGTCCAGCCCACTTGAGCAGCGTCTCGATCCTATGAGGAGCCCGTCGTGCGTCAAACGACTCGGAACATTACCCGTCTTTCCAGTGCTTTCCTTCTGATGGCGTGCGGGGGGGCGTTCGTTGGAGCAACTTCAGTTGCGGCGGCTACGACTTCGATCGTTCAGCCTGCCAATGGTGATTACGAAGAAGAGATGGTCATCCTGCGTGACTTCATCCACTTTGTGAAGATCGCTCGCTTTGATGTTGCTGCGGATCTCGGTCAGCAGTTGATTGATGCTGGTCTGACTCCAGAACAGTTTGTTGATCTTGTGGATACATCACGCGAGCTTGATCGTTTCGAGGAAGCGATCGCGGCGGCGATGCGGGTTCCAGTGCTTGAACCAATCGCGGCGGAGCTGGACAGCGCGTATCGAAACGGGAAGCTGGATCGCGCTCGCAATCCAGATGAGATCGCTCGCAATATCGATCTGCTGACTGGTGGGCTTCGTGCTCGTCAGCTCGGCCGTCAGCGTTTGATCGCGGCAGGTGAATACGCGATGCCTCAGCTGCTGGATGCGTACTTGCAGAAGGACAACCTCGCGCTGCGTGCTCAGGTTCAGCGGCTGTTTGTTGATATGGGTCGTCAAACGATTGCTCCGCTCATGACCGCGTTGCCTCACTTTGATGCGACGCGTCAGGAAGCGGTTGCTGAGGTCTTGGGATTGATTCCGTATCGCACGAGTCTCCCGGTCTTGATCGATCTGTACCAGAACACTGACAACGACGGCGTGCGTAAGGCGTGTGGTCGTTCGATCTCGCGTTTGGGTGGCAATCCGAGTTCGGATGTCGCGGATATGTACTCGCTGCTCGCGGACTCGTACTACAACGAGCCTTCGGAACTGACGAGCTTTCCAGGTGAAGATCACCAGTTGGTGTGGGATTTCAATGCTGGGCTCGGCTTGGTCATGACCCCGATCCGTTCGGAGGTCTTCCACGAGGCACTGGCGATGCGATTCGCGGAGCGTTCGCTTGGGATCAATGCGGAGTCTGCTGAAACGCTCGCGTTGTGGATCTCATCGAACTACTCGCGTGAGTTTGATACTCCTGATGGATACAGCAATCCGGTCTACTCGGCGGATCGTCGTGATGCGGAGTACTTCGGGATCGCGGCTGGTCCTGACATTACTCAGCTCGTGTTGCGTCGCGGGATTGATACACGCGATACACCATTGGTTCGCAGTGCGATTGACGCGTTGTCGCAGACTGCTGGTCCTCGCTCGCTTTGGGGTCAGCCGATTGATGGTCGTTACCCATTGCTTGAAGGATTGGGATACCAGAATCGTCGTGTACAGTTTGAAGCGGCTTTGGCTCTGGGGAATGCTCAGCCTCAGGATTCGTTTAATGGTGCTGAGCGTGTGATTCCGCTGCTCGCGAGTGCGGTGCGTGATGCTTCGGCTCGATATGCCGTGGTATTGACTGGATCAGATCGTGAGTCGTACGACCAGTATCGCAACATTCTTGAGGGGCAGGGATTCACTGTGCTCCCCCCATCGGATGGTGGGCTTGATGGATTGGCGCCTTCGATCGCTCAGACTCCTTCGGTGGATTTGATTGTGACTTCGCTCGGATACGACGACACGCTGCTCACGATCGAGACGGCTCGTACCGATACCAAGATGAATGTTTCGCCGGTCTTGGCGTTGATGCTGACGGATGATGTTGAGCCTCTGCGTCGTCAGTACCTGCGTGATCAGACTGTGGCGGTTCGTCGTGTTGAGATTTCGAACTCCAACATCGAGACCTCGGTAGATCAGTTGCTGATGGCTGCATCGGGTGGTCCGATCAGTGAGGATGAAGCCGCGGATTACGCGTCACGCTCGATCGAGGTGCTCCGGAATCTTGCGATCTCGAACAATCGCGTGCTCAATGTGCTTGATGCATCGACCATCTTGATTGATGTGCTCGAGGATGTTGGTGGACTCAAGATGCTCGATGTGGCTGAGATCCTGTCGTATGTGGATCGTCCTGCGGCTCAATCGGCGATCATGGATCGTGCGATGGATACCACTGGGATTGAGCAGCTCGAGTTGCTGACTATGGTGGGGGATTCTGGCAAGCGGTTCGGCAACAACCTGAACGCTCGACAGGTCCGCGCGTTGCTTGAGTATGCTCGCGATGCGGACAATGATCTCGCGACCACAGCGGTCGCGGCGATGGGAGCGCTTGAGATCCAGAACAGCGATCTGCTGGGTCTAGTGCTTGATCCTCAAGAGTGATCGGCGAATGAAACAGATTGATATTGAGAGCGGACCTTTCGGGGTCCGCTTTTTATTGGTCTGAGTGATTGGTTCGGTTGGTCCGAGATTTCATTGCATTTCTTGGGGTTTGCCGTTATGACCGGCACGCGCGGTACAGGTGTGCGGGGGGTGGGGTTACAGATTGAACTTGGTGTCGTGGTTGTGAATGCGTTGGGTTGTTCTTCCGATGTGATGTTTGTGACATTTGAGTCAACCCTTGACGGCGCGTGGCTGTCTGCGGGTGACAGGTATTGCCGCGAATCTGCGGAGGATGGGTTCTCGGCTTACCCGCTGAACCACACGCCGTTGCAACCAACGGTATCGAACAAGGAGTTCACACAATGCAAGCAATGCGCAACACAGTGGCTAAGGGCTTCACCCTGGTCGAAATTCTCATCGTGGTCGTGATTCTCGGTATTCTTGCCGCGATCGTGGTCCCTCAGTTCACCAATGCAGCGAATGACGCTCGTCAAGGTAATGTCGAGACTCAGACTTCGACACTGCAGAATCAGATCGAGCTCTTCGCGGCTCAAAACAGCGGTGCATACCAACTGTTTCTCAGCTTCAAGCGAACCCAACAGCCGGCGGTACTGATGGCTGGGGTGCTCTTATCGATGGCAACTACATCAAGGAGCCACCTGCGAACCCATTCGCTCCTGCAGCAAATCGCTTCACCATTACCGCGAGTACTGCAGCAGACGGCGCGGCAGCTGACACCGAAGCAAACGCTGGTAACGGCACTCAGGGTTGGTACTACAACCCAGCGACCGGTAACATCCGTGCGAGTGGTGGCCAGTACTAATCAGACCGGTATGAGTCTGCATGAAACATTCTGCGAGGTGGGCTCCGAAAGGGGCTCACCTCGTCTTGCTTGAAGCCGGGAACATACTGACTGGCTGGAATGACGGGGAACACCATGAACCGTATCTCACGAGGCTTTACACTCATTGAAATCCTTATTGTCGTCGTGATCCTTGGGATTCTGGCGGCGATTGTTGTGCCACTGATGGCTGGTGCGAGTGAGGATGCTGCGGTTGCGACCGCACAGACCGAGCTCAACAAGGTGCGTCGTGCGATCGAGGTTTACCGGGTATCCAATGCCAACACATTGCCTGTCGTGACGGCGGGTGATGGTACTTGGGGACCGATTGTGAGCCGGGAGTATCTGCGAGAGCCGCCGACGAACCAGTATGTGAATGGTGCGAACTCGAGGGTGATCACGATCGGGACAGGTCCTGACAGCGCGTTCCAAACAACGCATGGCTGGATCTATGACAGCGCGACTGGAGAAGTCTGGGCGGGTAACTTTGATGCGGATGATCAGCCGCTCCCTCGACCTTGATTGGGATTTTTGTACTTTGACCAGGGGGAGGATGGTGCTATGACGCGACACATGCGATCGAAATTCAACTCCACCAAACACGCTGTTCAGCGTTCTCGCGGGCGTGGGTACACGCTGATCGAAATGCTGATTGTGATTACGATCTTGGGTACTTCCGCGGCGATGGTGATCCCTTCGATGGGATCGGTCGGGGTGCTGCGGATCCAAGCCGCGGTGCGATCGGTGGTTGCGGATGTCACCTTTGCTCAGATGGATGCGCTGGCGTATCAGGAGGAGCGTGCGGTGGTCTTTGATGAGGATGGGAACTTCTATACACTGACGCGCGTTCCTGGAGGGACGATTGATCCGGATGCGGATGCGTTGTTTGATCCCAAGGGACCTGATCAGCGGTATCGCGTGATGCTCGATGAGGATCGGTTTGGCGGATCATTCTTGCGTGATATCAGTCTGAACGGTGGGACGGCGATCATCTTTGATGAAATGGGGGCGCCGATCGCGTCACCTTCATCCTCAACCCTTTCGGATGGTGGATCGATCCAGATCCAGGGTCCCGACTCACGATTCCGGATCGATATCGCGGCGTTTACCGGTCGTGTATCGGTTGTGCAGCTTGACTGAGTGATCGGTCGAAGAAATCAGTCTTTGTAGCGAACTCGCTTATCAGAACCTCCGATGTCGTCGTCGGAGGTTTGTTCTATGAACACCAAACATGACCAACGGCGATCTCGTGCTCTGACTTTCATGCTCTCGCTGGGCATGCTTGCTGGAGTGCTTATCTGGGCGAAGCTCCGTCTCGTGACGGACCTTCCACGCAGTGCGCTCGCGGTTCCGAAGGAAGTTGAACAGACTGAGCACGATCCGGAGATCGTGGATGATCAGGGCGATTTGGACGAGGAGTCCGAATCGGATGAGCATCGGAAAGACGAACAGGACGACTGAGTTATGAGACCCACGATGTGAAGATGGTCGGGTGATTCCTCTGCGAAATTGGGGGGATGCGCAAAGTGGGTGACCTATTCGGTCGAATCTTTAGCAGTAAACAGGTCTGGGCCGTGCAGTCATCGGGACAGACGCAAGAGCGAGAAACTCCGCGAGGAAACAGTGATGAACCACATCGTCAACAACACACTCATGACCTTCACGCGTGCGAAACTGAGCACGATCACCCCTGCTTTGATCCTTTCGCTTGGCGCGGGGATGGCGGCTCCAGTCATCGCTCAGGATGCAGGTGAGGATCCGGGTGCGTTCGGATTGCTCGAAGCGTTCGCGCAGCAGAGCACGAGTGAGGTGGTCAGCGAAACACTCGATGACACCATCGGTGGCGAACCTGTCGGTGATGAACTTGAGGGTGAAGTCGCGGGTGACGACATCTCTGAACTCTCTGGTGAAGTCGAAGTCTCGGAGTATGATCTTGTTGATCTTCATGTGAACAACGAGGATCTTGGAAATATTCTTCAGCTCCTCTCGATCCAGTCCCAGCGGAACATCATCAGCTCCAACACTGTCCAAGCAACCGTCACGGCTGACCTCTACGGCGTGACCTTCTACGAAGCACTCGATTCGATTCTCAATGTCAACGGCTTCGGATACATTGAGAAGGGGAACTTCATTTATGTATACACACGCGAAGAGCTCGAAGAGTTCGAGCGTGCTGCTCGTCGTCCTGTGTCGCGGATTCTGCATCTTGATTACCTGAACTCAGCAGATGCTGCGGAGTTTGCGAAGGAGCTGCTTTCGGAGTCCGGTTCGATCTCGACTCACGCGGCAACAGAGGCATTCACGATCAATGATGGCGCGCCTGCTGGTGCAGACACCTACGCAGCTTCGGCTTCGATCGTGATCCATGACTTTGAAGAGAATGTGGAAGAGATCATGGGTCTGCTGCAGGAGCTTGATACCAAGCCTGCTCAGATTCTGGTTGAAGCGACTATTCTTCAGACCTCGCTCAATGAAGCGAACGCGTTCGGTGTGGATTTTGCACTGATCAAGAACCTGGACTTCTCTGACTTCATCGGAACCGGCGGTCCACTCAGCGTGATCGATGGTCTCATCGGTGGTGCGGGTGAGCTCGTGGACGGGACCGCGGTTCCGGCATATCCGGCAGGGAACACCAGCGATTCTGGTGGTGTCTCGTCGAGCGTAGGTAACACCGCTGGTCCAGCAACGCTCAAGGCGGGGCTTGTGAACGGTGATGTCGCGGTGTTCATGCGTGTGCTTGATGAAGTGACCGATGTGACCATCGTTTCGAATCCGAAAATTCTTACGCTGAACCGTCAGCCTGCTCGCGTGCTCGTGGGTACTCGTGTTGGATATCTCAACACTACGAGTACTGAAACTGCGACTACGCAGACTGTTGAGTTCCTCGAGGTTGGTACTGAGCTCGCTGTTCGCCCCTTCGTTTCGAAGAACGGCTTGATCCGTCTTGAGCTGCGTCCACAGGTTTCGAGCTTCAACCTCCGTAGTACAACGGATAGCACAGGTGCGACCGTCACGATTCCGGATGAAGATACCACTGAAATGACCACCAATGTGATGGTTCGTGATGGACAGACTGTTGTCCTTGGTGGTTTGTTTACTGAAACAACAACCGCGGCTCGTCGTCAGGTGCCGATTCTTGGGAACATCCCGATGATCGGTCAGGCGTTCCGTGGAAACGATGATTCGACTCGTCGTGCGGAGATCATCTTTATGATCACGCCTTCGATCGTGAACGACACATTCCTCTCTGAAGCCGGAGAGCGAGGCAACGACTTTGTCGAGCATGCTCGTTACGGTGCTCGCAAGGGGTTGCTCCCGTGGTCGCGTGAGCGTCGCGTGGGTCAGATGCTGATCGATGCACGCGAGTACGCGGACGCGGGACAGCGTGAGAAGGCGCTCGCGAAGATCGATCAGGCACTGCGTTTGCAGCCGAACTCGCCTGAGGCGCGTGCGATGCGGACGGAGATCACTGGTGAGATGCGTGTCGCTCCGACGCGTGCGATGATCCAGAGTATTCTCCATGGCGAGCTTCTTGAGGACAGCAACGATCAGGTCCAGAGCGAAATGGACTTCGATCCGGTCGTTGAGATCAATCCGATGGAAGGTGTGCAATGGCCTGATCCGGCGCAGTCTCCTGAGCAGATCGATCAGTTCGAGGATGTCGAGCAGGTCGCTGAAGTCAGCGAGCAACTCTCGGATGCGA